>DATEUM010000070.1:0-3460 GCA_035283085.1 Candidatus Nanoarchaeia archaeon | reverse complement strand
AGGGAAAGAAAAGGCCTGCCTCCAGACTTGCCGAAACCGCAGTTTGACTAAGAAGATGCAATACTGCGCAACTAATGTTGTTTTGAAAGCTCTAAAGCCTTGAGAGATTCACCATCGACAGCCAAAAAATATGCCAAAATAGCATATACGAAAGCTTTAAAAAAGCTCAAAATTAGACACTTCTGAACTTAAATGGCAAGAGGAAAACCGCACATAAACCTTGTAGTTATCGGTCATGTAGACCACGGAAAATCGACCACAGTAGGCCGAATTCTCTATAACACTGGCAAATTAACAGAGAAAGAGATGGGCGATTTGAAGAAACTTGCTGCCGAATTGGGCAAGCCAGGTTTCGAGTTTGCCTTCGTAATGGACAAGGTCAAAGAGGAAAGGGAAAGGGGAGTTACAATTGACCTTTCTTACCAGGAATTCGAGACTCCAAAATACTTCTTCACTATCATAGACGCGCCAGGCCACAAGGACTTTGTAAAGAACATGATTACGGGCACATCACAAGCAGATGTAGCCATACTCGTTGTTTCCAGCAACCCTGGTGAAGGCGTTATGGAACAGACAAAAGAGCACGTATTCCTTGCCAAGACATTGGGTGTTCAGCAACTGATTGTTGCGATGAACAAGATGGACATGGCAAAATACGATGAAAAACGCTTTACTGAATTAAAAGCAGACATAGAGAAGCTGTTGAAAACAGTTGGCTGGGACATAACAAAAGTCCCTGTAGTCCCGATATCTTCTTGGGAAGGCGAAAACATTGACAAGCCAACCACAAAGATGGCCTGGTACAAGGGCCCTACACTGTTGGCCGCATTTGACTTATTGAGCCCGCCCGTAAAGCCACTAACCCTTGCATTGAGGATGCCGATACAGGATGTTTACACTATTACTGGAATTGGAACAGTTCCAGTTGGAAGGATTGAAACTGGAATAATGAAAGCCAACGACAAGATCATAGTTATGCCTTCTGGAAAAGTAGGCGAAGTAAAATCTATTGAGATGCACCACGAGCAGCAGCCTCAGGCAGAGCCTGGTGACAATGTAGGCATCAATGTCAGGGGTTTGGGCAAGGAAGACATGAGACGCGGCGATGTTATAGGGCATCCAGACTCACCTCCTACTGTTGCAAAGGAGTTCACTGCTAAAATCGCAGTCCTGAACCACCCTACTGTCATCACAGCAGGCTATTCACCAGTATTCCACTGCCACACTGCACAAGTTTCCTGCAAGATAAAGGAAATAAAGAGAAAAATAGACCCAAGGACAGGACAGACTGCGCAGGAAAAGCCAGACTTCATAAAGACAGGCGACATGGCAGAAATAGTTGTAGAGCCATTGACACCATTCTGCATAGAAAAGCACTCTGATTTCCCACAGATGGCAAAGTTTGCCATAAGGGACATGGGCAGGACAGTTGCAGCAGGAATGGTCATTGAGTTAGTGAAGAAGTAAACTTCTTTACCACAAATCTTTTAATTTAGTTTTATCTTTGTTTCTTCATGTTGCTAGAACAAACTGTTGAACCTGAAACTTCTGAAGATGCTTTAGAAAGGCCAAGCAAGAAAATCATTGCCACAGCTGTTGGCCTTATGTATGGCTCATTTACAGTTGCAGGATTTGGTGGTTATCTAGCCTCTTCTGAAAAATATCCAACGCCTATTAGGGTTGTTGGCGGCATCATGATGCTGGCAGCTCCGATCAGCTGGTTTGCAAGCTGTTATTATTCTACACCAAAATCAGAAAGAGCAAATTGGGCAGATGCGCACCCTTTTATCCCAAAGAGGCTTGTCAATTATCTGCGAAGTCTTTAATTTAAGCCTCTAAAAATAATTCTCCGTTCTTTTCTCCAATTGTTTAGTTTCCAATAATAATGCTTTTTAATCTATGTTAGACATAAAGATGTGCCACGATACATTTTTGTTTTAGGAGGAGGCTATTCAGGGCTAGGTAAAGGGCTCGTATGCGCGTCTATTGCAAAGCTTCTGAAAAATCGGGGCTTTTCTGTCACGCAAATCAAGATTGACCCTTACTATAACCTTGGTGCGGGGGACCAAAATCCGAACGAACACGGCGAGGTATTTGTAACAGAGGACGGCGGTGAAATTGACCAGGATTTCGGCCATTATGAGCGCATAACAGGATCTGCTTGCAAGAAAGAGCAGAACATAACTTCTGGAAAATTGTTCTCTGCTGTCCTGGAAAAGAGCAGGAATGGAAAATATTTGGGGAAAACTGTGCAGCTGATACCCCACGTGCGTGATGAAGTCAAGAATATAATCAGAGAAGTCGCCGGGGCTGTTGATGTGGCTGTTGTTGAAATAGGCGGCACAATAGGAGATGATGAATCGCTGATTTTCTTGAGGGCAATAAGCTCGATGCTTTATGAAGATACTGAATCAGGCACAGTAATTATGATGGCGCCGCTGATTTTTAATGAGGCTGTCGGTGAATCCAAGACAAAGATAATACAGAATGCCATAAGCAAGCTTAACGAGCTCGGCCTGCGGGCTGATTTTTTAGTTGCGAGGCTGAGCAATGAGGAGCTTCTTGATGAAAAAAGGAAGGAAAAGCTGAAAATCTTCTGCAACATCAGCAAGAGCGGCATAATTGCTGATCCAGATGCGCAGTCTCTGTATGATTTGCCGTTGATTTTCGAAAGGCAAGGCTTTGGCGATAAACTGATTGCCAAACTCGGGCTTACTATAATACAGCAGCAGACCAATTGGCAGTCATATGACGAATTTGTCAAGAAAATTTCCAAGCTTACAAGGAAAATTACAGTCGCGTATGTGGGAAAATATGTTGCGGAGGGCGAAGGAATACACAAGGACGCCTACATCTCTGTAGAGGAGGCAATCAGGAGGGCATTTGTCGAATTCGGCTACATTCCAGAAATAAAAAGAATCGATGCCGCTTTATGTGAAAAGGGAATTCATGATGAGTTGAGAGATGCTGCAGGAATTATAATACCTGGCGGCTATGGTTCTCGCGGCCTTGAAGGAAAGATAAATGTGATAAAGTTCTGCAGGGAGAACAAAATCCCTTTCCTTGGCTTATGTTTGGGGTTGCAGATGGCAGTCATAGAATTTGCCAGAAATGTCTGCAATCTGCAGAGGGCGCACTCCGACGAAATTGACGAAGATTTTCCCTGCGACAGCGGCGAGCACGTCATATCAATACTGCCGCAGCAGGAAGAGTTAAGAAAATCGCAAGGGTTCATAGGCACTCAGCGTCTGGGAGACTTTGCCTGCGTGATAAAATCTGATAAAATTAAAAAATTGTATGCAAAATTAGGAAGGCCGGATGAGAAAGAGTGGGAAAAGCTCGAAAAGCTTGAGAAGTTCCGTCTAGGCTCTGTTGATGATGGAGATTTCACAATAGTTGAAAGGCACAGGCACAGGCGTGAGGTGAATCCCGTTTACCTGAAACTGCTGGAAGAAAAGGG
>DATEUM010000069.1:0-6431 GCA_035283085.1 Candidatus Nanoarchaeia archaeon | reverse complement strand
CGCATCGGCGGATACAGGGCAGAAGGCGCGAATCCCCCGCTGATGCTGTACGCGGAAAAGGAAAACAAGATGCTTTACGTAGTATATTTCAACAAAGGAGATAGCTACACTTCTGATAATATGGTGCAGGACCAGGTGTTTATGATAGACTTTGGCAGAATTCTTTATGGCAAGCTTGACTCGTATGAACAAAGCTTAAATAGTTCTGAATCTCAATAACAAAATGAAGGTGCTGGTATTAATACTTCTTTCGCTTGTAATTGTGATTAGCGGCTGCATTGCTCCTCAAGAAGTGCCTGAAGAGGAAGTGGCAGAAGAAACTCCAACAGAAGTCCCGCCAGTAGAGAATGTTGCAGCGCCTCTGGCACCAACAACTCCTTCTGAATGCGGCGACAGAAGCTGCAGGGATACAGAAAGATGTGATGAAGATACAATGACTACTGTGTGCCCGCAGGATTGCGGCTATACGTGCCCTGCATCGATAATCTTGCACAAGGATGAAGGCGCGACAATATCAGATTTAAACTCGTATTATTGCGGCGACAACAAGTGCCTTCAGCCAGATGAGAATGATTTCACGATTAATGGTGATACTACAATACGGACTAGAGTAACAAACATAGGCGAGATATTTTCCTCGCAATTTATTTCCAATTTCAACTGCCAGAAGGTCGACTCAGCAGTCAGCGCATCAAGGGATGACCAAGTACTGGCCGGCTTGATAATAAGCGACAGTTTTGACGGCAAGGAAACTACTACGCTCAACGGCAAGCATTTTGACGGCGATTCCGTAGAGTACATGCTTGATTTGAATTATGATTCTGTCACAGTAGGCTTTGACATGTACTGTTACATAACAATAAGGTCTGATGAGATAACAAACCAGCAGGGCATCAACATAAGAGTCAACCAGATGCAAGCCTAGGCTTGCATTAATACTGTTTTGTTACGACCAAGAAAAATTTCTGAATTTTTCTGGGCCCAGCTGAACCAAAAGTTCAGCTCGGGTCTTAAATTAATGGCCGCTCAAAGTTTTGCGAAGCCCTGAGTTGAGAGATACCCCAATTTTAGTAGTGCTCAAGCGCAGAGATGTTTTTTATTGAGCCAAAATGAAGTATGTCATTAAATGACGGCACTGCCCAGACTTCCAAATTTTTAGCCTCGTTAAGATATGGTGACAATGTTTCCCCTTCTATAATATCTGTGCCTTCGGTGACCTGATTGAAAGCAGGCAGTGCTATCAGAGTCTTTCCTTTATAGGAGCCTTTGAGGAAACACTTTACCTTTTCGTTTGCTATTCCATCAGAAAGTTTTATTGCGGGATGTGAGTGGCCAATGACAATTGTATCTGAATCAATGTCCATTATCTTGTCGCCATGCAAAAACAATATGCTGCCAGATTTCAAGTATGGCTTGATTTTTACTCGCTCTTTCTTAGCATATCCGAGAATTTTGTCGTGGTTGCCTTCAAGAATAATAAGTTCCTTGCAATTTTTCAACAGCAAATTGATTACTTCCTTGACGCCGAAGAATTCTTCCCTATTAACAGTGCCGAACTCGTGCTTCAGGTCTCCGTTTATAATAATTCTTTTTGGCTTTATTTTCAGGGCAGAAAAGATTTTTTTCAATCTATCCAAAGTATCTTTCAACTGATGCCGAGGTATCATTATGCCCTGCCTGTTGAGGGCTTCCTCATAGCCGATGTGCAAATCGCTTATGGCCAGGGTTTTTGATTTTGGCATCCAGAGTGCCAAGTCTATTATCTGCATTTCATCATTTATGTTTGTCATTTTGGTTTTTTCTGGCCTATTTTTGCCAGAATCATGTTATGCATCCTTTTGATGAATTCGAGGCGGTCTTCAGCCCTCATTATATCGCTATAACCGCGGGCTATGAGATTGAGTGCAAAAGGACTTGGCACGGACGTTTCTATTTCCTTGATTTTCAGCACGCTATCTTTTATCCAATTGACAACTTTTACAGTGTTCTTCATGTCCATCAAATCCTCAAGGACTTCGCGCTGGGCTTCTTTGAGTATGGGAAAGTTTCTTGAAACGCGCTTGCAGGCATTTATCAAAATCTGTGATGATACCTGTTGCCTGCCCACAGACTTCCTGTTTCCCTTGTAGTTTCTGATTATCAAAAGGCCGCGGCCGGCACAATGCCTGAACCTTCGCTTCAATATGTCTGTATTATCTATGGCCAGCTTCAAAAGTTCAGGAATGTTCTCTTTTTTCAGCTGTTCCAAAATTTCCTTGAAGTTCAGCTTAATCTTTGATACGAGGTAGAAATTCTGGTCTGTAATTGATACCATAAGGTTTACGTGATTCATCTTGGACGCTAAATAAGCAATTGCCCTTGACAAGGCATCATTCACCCTTCTTCCAAAGCAGCTGTGAAACACAATGTAATGCTTGTTATCAAAGAACAGGTTTTCCACCACGAGCTTCTGGTCGTGCGGCATTGATGCATAGTCCCATTGTTCCTTGAAATATTCGTAAATTGAATTTGCAGCGCCGCCCTCCACGTGCAGATGTTCTTTTATGAAATCCATTATTTCCTGCTTCGGCCTGTAGCGGTTGAATTTTTCCTCCATCAAACGGCGGAATTTTTGTATTCCGAGGGCAACTTCAAAGTTCAGGGGCAGCATGTCTGAAAACCATGATGGAATAGTTGGCACCTTGCCGGGCGTCGCAGTGACTTGTGCAACCATGCCCCTGCTGAAATCAAACCTGTATGTCTGGCCTCCCAAAACAAAGATGTCGCCTTTTTTCAGCCTCATCAAGAACTCCTCATCTATTTTTCCTACAACCTGATCCTTGATTTTTACCAGCACATAGGATTCATCAGGTATCGTCCCTATGTTTGTTGAGTACAATACGCGGGCAAGCTTGCCTCTCTTGCCGATAAAACCAGTCTGGGAATCATACCAGATTTTCGCATAGACATTCCTGTATTCGAGCTCGGCATAATCGCCTGCAAGATATTTTATCACAGAGATGAAATCGTCTTTTGGCAAATTGCGATAGCAATAGCTGCGCTGTACTGTGCTATATATGGTATCGATATGCTGCATCTCCTCAATTGCCATTCCATAGATTTGCTGCGACAAAACATCCAGGCAGTTTTCTGAAATTTCTATCTGGTCTATTTGTTTTTCTATGGCGTGCTTCAAAATCATCGCATCTTCAACTAAGTCGTCGCGGTCAATGACAACAAAGCGGCCCATAATATCATCCATCAATTTGTGTCCGCTCCGTCCAATCCTCTGCAGAGCGCGAGAAACAGATTTTGGTGACCCCAAGAGAATAACTAAGTCTATGCTTCCGATATCAATTCCAAGTTCTAGACTAGTAGAAGATACAACTACCTTAAGCTTTCCCTCCTTTAGTCGTTGTTCCGTGCTAAGTCTTAATTCTCGTGAAAGCGAAGAGTGATGCGCTTCAATGTTTTCATTATAAAATTTAGGATATGCTTTCTTTAGGTTAAACACCACGCGCTCAGTTGCTGCTCTCGTATTAGTAAATACCAAAGTAGTTTTATGTTTTTGTATTAGCTCATGCAGCATTTCATAAGTTCCAGCTGCCAGTTGTGCTTCAGAAACATCCATTATGTTTTCTACCGGGGAAAGTACCTTTAGATCTAGCTTCTTGATGAACTGCGCGTTGACTATTTTACAATTCCTGCTTTCCCCTTTATCACAGCCTACGAGATATTCAGCAATTTTCTCTATTGGCGCTATGGTGGCGGATAATCCCACTCTTGTAAAATTACCGGCTAGATTTTGTAATCTCTCAAGGCTAAGAGAGAGATGAACTCCTCTCTTATTGCTAGCCAGAGCGTGTATCTCATCGACAATTACCCATTTTATGTCTCTCATTAGCTCCCTAAACTTGGGCGCAACAAGTAAAATGCCGAGTGTTTCTGGTGTTGTAATTAATATATGGGGTGCTTTTGTCAGCATCTTTGCTTTTTCACTAGTTTTGGTATCCTCAGTTCGAACCAAGGCCTTAATTCCTAAGTCCTTGTTTGCCAAAGTGCTAATCTCTTCAAGTGGTTCAAGCAAATTTCTTTTTATGTCATTGTTGAGCGCTTTCAAAGGTGAAATGTAAAGGCAGTAAACCTTATTTTGCAATTCGTCTTTCTGCGCCAGTGTAACGAGTTCAGAAATAACTGCTGTGAAAGCAGCAAATGTCTTTCCGCTTCCAGTTGGAGCAGTAATAAGAGTATGCCTTCTGTTGTGAATATTCAATATCGCCCCTTTTTGTGGCGGGCTGAAAGTCTTGAACTTGTTTTTAAACCACGAGCTGACCAAGCCATTTAGCTGGCCAAAGATTTCTTTATCATCATGTTCTTTTGTTTCTATCTCAATTGTCATTGTCAAAACCGCACTCCAGCGCCACAGTTAAAGAAACAGGTTGAAATGGGCTAAAATAGTGGACCGATAAACTATTAACTTTTTCGGTCTGACCTGCCATTATAGTATATCCTGACGACTTGGATTGGTAATCTCTAAAGCCCAGAGCTAACAAGTCTGAGCAGCCATTATGTATGGACTTAATCCTTTCGTCAAGTCACAAGGGTGTAGACCTTCTGCATTATTATGTCAAAGTATTTGCGCCTGAAAGAGTCTTTCCAGCCGTAATTGTCAACTACAAAAGAAATCAAGTCATCAAATTCATATGTTACTTTTGTTACTGAGACCCTGTAGCATTTCTCTATGTTTTTTGCCAGCCTTTGCGCTTCCACACGCTTCCACATCAGCAGCGGTATGACAACTGCCAGGATGCTTAGCTGGAATTGGATAACGTCTGACATTATGTGCAGGTTTTTCTTTGCTGCCTTGTGCAATTTCTCAAATTCCAGGGGCGTGGGGCACAATTTGAAGCCCTTGTACAAGTTTTTGTAATCCTCCAAAATGTATTTTCCCAGGCCCTTCTTTGTCAGCTCATAATTGGCGTAGATGTCTTTTAAGGCGTATGCTGCTTCATCAAGGATTTCTCTCATAGCCCTTGCCAGTTTTTTCTGGTTGAGCCCTAGTTTCCTGAACTTCGGGAGCCATTTCTTTGTTATGTATTTTAAATCATCAAAAATCTGCTCGTCAATCTGGTTTCTCCTCTGGTAGGTATGCATCAATTCGTGTATTATCGTTCCTATCAGTGCAAGCTTGTTTTTCTTCAGGTACAAGTCTTCAGGAGTTATGAAAACAATAAGGTGTTCGTGCCCTTCTACTGAAATAGACATCGATGTCTTCTCAGTCTTGCAGAACTTTTCATACGCCTTTTTTGCAAATCCTTTCAAATCTTCTGCAACAAAGCGGCATTGATTTGCATTATCTATGACAAATATCTTCAGGTTTTTTGGGGCCTTTACCAAGCGCAAAGCTGTCTTGACTGCTGACTTGACAAGCTTCTTGTCAATTTTTGCCCTTATTTCTAAGTAGGCCATTTTGTTATTGGGCTGATGGGGAACCGAGCTGAACGAAGTTCAGCGGGGCCCTGCAAAATCAAAGATTTCGCTAGGTCTCTAAAGTCCGGGAAATCTTTAGACTGCCATCCTCCTGCTCCAGCCTAGCAGCCTCAGAATTTAAGACTTACCCCTGTCAGTGTTATTCGCAGAATACAGCAGTAGCTATTACTGTAGTCCACAATCCGTTCCTGTCCCCCTCTGCTGATTGTGTTGCGTTGCGAGTCTTGATCTTTTTTCCAGAGGCTTTGAATTCTTGCTCCAGTTCGTCCCAGTCTTTTTTTACATCTAGTTCAAATCCTAGTGTTGTAGCTAGCATGTGTGCCGCCAAATCTTCAGCATAATCACCGGCCCTCTCATCAGTTTCTCCAAAAGGATGGTGTTCCGACAAGTAACCATACTGCTTGTCGTGGTCTTCGGGGATTGCGCATCCTATAGAAGCCGCAACCAGTCTGTTAGGCTCATTAGTGGCGTTGCGCGCCATTACACAAAATGTTATTTGTCCTGCGTTCAGCAGCTTTAACCCTTCTTCTTTAGGGATTATCTTGCATCCTGCTGGCAGAATTGATGAAACTGTTACAAGATTGCAGCCGGCTATCCCCGCATCCCTCAAGGCAAGTTCAAAAGATGTCAGGTAATCCTTATGTCTGCCTACGCCTTTAGTGAAGAAAACCTTTTTCGGTAAAAAGCCTAGCATCTTACAACTTTGTTCCTCTCGTAATCTTTTCCAGCTGCTCCAGCAGCTTGTGGTGCTTTGGATTTTCAAAATATTTCCTGACAGGTGCCAGAGTTTCTACTAAAGATTCTGCAACGCCGCTCTTCAAGTCCTGCGGGTGCAGCTTGCCTTCCGCATATAATTTTTCAAGCTCTTCGTAATTGTCAAAGTGTATTGTGCCGCCGTATTTCTTTTGCCTTTCTATTGTAAGTTCTTTGTTGATGTTAAATACGAAAAGCTTGGCCCACTG
>DATEUM010000068.1:0-6705 GCA_035283085.1 Candidatus Nanoarchaeia archaeon | reverse complement strand
CAGAAAAGCCGCTTCTGATATCAAAGATTTACCGAAGAAAGCAGTTTTAAACTCACAGCCGAAACAGAAATATGGCGGGGGTAGTTTAGCTTGGTCTAGAAAATCAACCGCAGACTATAGCGGTTGTTCTAGATTCATTGGCTGTGGCCCGGTGGACCCGAGTTCAAATCTCGGCCCTCGCCCTCAAATTCAAGAGGCGAAAAATGGCTAACTTAAATCCCGTCAGGGGAATGAGGGATTTCTTGCCAGAGGATGCCATTTTGCGGCAAGAGATGCTTGCAAAAATAGCAAAAGTTTTTCGCAAGTATGGCTTTTCTCCCATGGAAACTCCTGCTATGGAGTATCTGGAAAATCTGACAAAGAAATTTGGAGAGGAAGAAAAGTTAATCTTCGCGCTGAAATTTGGAAGTGAGCAACTAGGTTTGAAATATGACCAAACAGTTCCATCAGCAAGGGTGATAGGAGCAAACCAGCAGGCATTGCAGAAACCCTTCAAGCGCTACATGATAGACAGGTCTTGGCGCGGAGAAAGGCCACAAAAGGGCCGCCTAAGGGAATTCTTGCAGTGCGACGTTGATACTTTCGGCTCGAAGTCTCTTATGGCCGATGCAGAAATAATTGCTTGCATCAATGAAGCTTTGTCTGCAATTGGGATCAAGGATGTCAAATTCAAGATTAACTCCCGCAAATTGGTTTCCAACTTTCTGGAATGCTGCGGCGTCTCTCCAATAAAGCAGCAGGTTGCGGTGCGCTCTATGGATAAGATGGACAAAATAGGCCCCGAAGCAGCTGCAGAGGAGATGAGGAAAAAAGGAATTGGAGACGCCGCTATAGGCACAATTTTTGAACTTTTGAAAAGCAAAGGCGACCTTGACGCAATAGGCCAAAAGATAACTCTCAATGAAGATGTCAAGAAAGAAATGAAGGAACTGATGAGTTATCTGAAGAAATTCAAGATAGATTTTGAATTTGATTTGTCTTTAGTAAGGGGCTTGGATTATTATACTGGAACGATCTTTGAAGCGGTTGCGCCTGGCTTTAAAGGTTCGGTGGCCGGAGGCGGCAGATATGATAATCTCGTTAAAACATTTGCCAATGTAGAGATGCCAGTAGTTGGCGGCGCCATAGGATTTGACGCAATTTATGACCAGCTGCAGGTTAATGATAAGAAGAAAACTGTTACAGAAGTTTTTGTAATTCCTATTGGCATAGAGATGGACAAGGCATTAGAGATAACCCAGCAGCTAAGAGCTGCCGGAATCAATTCAGATATGGATTTAATCGGCAGGGGAATCTCAAAGAATCTGGATTATGCTTCTAAATTAGGAATTCCTTATGTCATATTTGTCGGAGCCGAAGAGTTGAAGCAAAAGAAGCTGAAGCTCAAGGACATGAAGGCTGGAAAGGAAGAGTTGTTAGATGTGAAGCAGATTATTAGTAAATTTGTCGTAAATTAATATTATTTTACAAATTCAGTTTGCATACCTTTTCTATCTTTTTTGATTTTTCTCTTTAGTTTTGCTGCTTTCTTTTCAGAAAGATTCCAGATGCCAAAGAATTTCTTTACAAATTTTTTCTTTTTCATAGCTTATAGACTAATTCGCTTTATGCCGTGCAAGTTGTCAAAATCAGGGTCTGTGGACATCACACTTCTTATGCCATGAGCTAGTGCTGTTGCGGCGTGTATCGCATCACGAGGTCCAAGCTCGTCATGGCGTTCTAGCAAAGAATGCGCTGCGCTTACGGTTTCATAAGTAGTATCTAGGAATGTCAGGTTAGGCAAAGATAACATGGCTTCCGTGATTAATAATGCAAATTCTTTGTTGCGCATCTTTTTGACTTTCCAAAAGACTTCATCAAAAGTTAGCACAGATGTATAAGAATTTATTTTTCTCTCTTTAATTTTATCAAGAACCCTTATCGCTTTTTGACCAAGCTCTTCTTCGCTTATTGCAGCAAAGATGAAAACATTTGCATCTACGTAGACTTTGTCGCCTTTTTCCATCTTTCCTCAAGCATTTCTTCGTAATCCTTATCAGAGTCAATAGATTTAACAGACGTACCTTTTTTTGCAACCATTCTAAATACGGCTACTGGATCATCTATCATTTTTTCTATAACTAAACCGTGATCTGTATAGCCAACAATTACGGCAGAGCCAGGCTTGATGTTCAATTTTTTCCTGAATTCCTGAGGTATTACAACCTGCCCCTTAGGGCCGACCCGCATCTTTTCCTTAAAGACTACCATAAGTTATACTAGTATTACTAATATTTATACCTTGCGGTTAGGCTGTTTTTGTGAAGAAAATAGCTTACCAAAAGCTTTATAAATATAGCTTCTATATAGTAACAATATGGTAGACAAAGACATAGAGTCAAGGGTTCTAGTAACGGACATAATAAGAAAGAATGCTAAAAGCGTGCTCAGTGGCTTTTACAGAAACGAAAATGACCGCCAAGTTGCACTGGATTTCGCGCATGACGATAAAAGCACCCAAATTGCTCTAGATAGCGGAACATCTCCCAATGAAATTGCAGAAGTGCAGGAATACCTGACTAACTGGGCCCAAAAAAGGCTGGCATATTCTCTGGACGGTGGACATGAGATCACAATTGAGGCCGAAGTATTAAAACCAGAAAGATCAGAATTAGCCAGGCCTGGCAGAGTTACTTATTTGCCTCAAAACTCAAGGGTTGCGAGCGGCAGATTCAAAGGCCCAAATGGCAAGTCGATGCCATTTGACTATGTAGCTTTTGGTGATGGCGTGCTATTGTCATTTGACAACATCGTTCCAGCTGCTGAGGCGTTTGGTTTGGAAGAATATATGTCTAGAAGGAAGCCTGCTTAGTCGCTTCAATCACGATGAGCTCTTCCCAGGGTATCTTTTGCCTTGCTATTACCCTTGTGTGAAAGCCTTTTGATTTGAAAAGCTCCCTTACCTGCAGCTCCCCTGTAAGGCTTGAGATTACCATTAGGATTTTCCCTCTTGGCTTAAGGAATTTGCCTGCTTGCGCGATGAATTTTTCTATAAAAACGCGCCCACTTTTGCCACCAGAATACATTCTAGAAGGGCCTACAACCTCGTCAAAGGAATCTTCCGGAAGATAAGGAGGATTGTTGATTATCAAATCATATCGTCCTTTTACAGAATAAAACAAGTCTGATTTCGCAAAAGTAACCCTGACTTTATTGCTGCGGGCATTTATTTCTGCTAGTTCCAAAGCATCAGCATTGATGTCAACTGCAGTAACTTTAGCTCCTGCTTTTGCAGCAGTAATTGCAAGAATTCCAGAACCCGTGCCAATTTCCAGGACTTTCCTGCCTTTCAAGCTCTTGGGAATGCAGCTCTGCAGAAGGAAGGAATCCTCTCGAGGCAAATATATGTCAACAGTTTTAGTCTTGGCAAACATTGTTATCTATTTCTTGATTTTGGCCTGACTTTTAAGGCCATCTGCGGCATAGTATGCCTAGAAGTCTTTTGTTGCGTGCCAGAATCTTCCCTGTATAATGTTATGTAGAAGAAGTATATCATCGCGCCTATCAGTATCGCGCCAGAAATTCCCATGTGAATGAAAAGGCCTTCTATTGTAGTCAACGGGACTACTCCAAGAGAAATGCCTATAAAAATCGCGCCTATCACCATTACAGGCCCTAATAATAACAAGGCTATGAGGTCAACAACATCTTCTGAATGCGCCCTGTGCTTTTGCCCCACAAATTTTATGTATGCCCAGATTATCACGAGAGCTAGGGATATTATGACAGAAGTTTCATTTACAGGCAGGGCCATTGCCGTACTACAGAAATCTGGGATTTTAAAGGTTACTGTATACAAATCTTTTTATTTTAAGAATAATACACAGATGCATGGTACGAAAGCAGAAAAAGCCAGATATATTGAAAAGACATTTTACGAGCTATGCTGAGGAGCTCGTGCAATTTTATCACAGCACAAAAACAGGTGAGTTTGATGAAAAGCAAATCGGCAAGCATATTGAAACCACAAGGAGCCTGCAGGCGTATTTTGCAGAAAGGGTTAGGCGAGAAGAAGAAAAGTTTTTCAAAGCAAGCGCGTTCAGCAGGGCGAATAGGGATTTGCTGGAAGAGTATGGCGGGATATTGGCTGGAGTTAAGGAAAATAAGACAGTAAGCCTTGAAGACAAGCCAAAACTGCACTACATCTACAAGAATCTGGTCTACAATTATAAGCTCTATAGGATGCCAGGAGCAGTAGTAGAAAATCTAGAGAAGATTTTGCAGTAATTACTCAACATAGATGCCTGGCTTGCCAGGTTTTGCTTTCTGTGCCTTGTTCTGCGGGTCATGTTTCTTAGGGTCATTGACTGCAAATACCTGCACTTTTGCACTAAACTCGGACGAAAGGAATGTCTCAGAGTCCTTGTAAGTCGAGAGTTCTTTTGGGATTACATACAAAAAGATTTTCTTTGCAGGCTTTCCTATGAGTTTCAATATCTGCCTGATGTCATCTATGGATTTCTGCAGGAAGTTTTCATTGCTTTCCGCATCAGGGGCGAAGTATTTCTCATCAATAGATGGCCAGCCTTCAGTTGCAACCAGTTTTTTGTTTCCAGTTTTGTGCCAGAGTTCCTCAGCAATATGCGGCGCAAACGGCGAGACAAGTTTTAGCCAAACATCTAATACGAGTTTGGCAGTCTTTGCTGAATTTCCGCCGCGCCTTTCATACCAATTCAAGTCTTTCAGGAATTCAAATACAACCAAGTCGACTGCTTTTCTCAAATCAAAGTTTTCCATGGCGTCTGCAGCAGACTTAGCTTTGACATGCAATCTTGAAAGAAGCCATTTGTCTATGGCAGCTTCCTTGGAACCCTTCATTTTCTGAAGACTTTCCACTGCGGCAATGATGCGTTCTGCTTGTTTTTTGTAGTTTGCAGCATTGTCATCATCCCATTCCGTGTCCTCGAATGCAGAGACGCCGTGTGAATAATACAAACGCAGGCCATCTACAGTAAATTGCTCTACTGCTCCAGGGACTGGCTGCGCCCCGCCCTTTGATTTGCTAATTTTGCCGCCCTTGCCAGTTATCCACCAGTTGACGAAGATGCCCTGCGGCCACTTTTCTTTTGGCAAAATGGCAACGTGATTCATTACAAACACAGGGAAGTGCACAGTCTGGTGCTCTTTCCCGCCCAGATTGATGTCAAGAGGATACCAATAGAGAAATTCCTCCCTTACGGATTTCCAAATAGGTTTCTTAGGAGTCCCCTTTCCTAAATATACATAGTCAAAGAATTCTTCGTTCATTTCGTCAAGCTTTATTTTCTTTTCATTAAACCATTTTGATACCACATAGTAAGCAGGATATAATGTTGAATCGGATATTGGCTCTATAATCCATTTCTCGTCAAACGGAAATCTTGTGCCCATCCAATTGCCGAGCCTGACGCAAGCCCTGTCCTGGAACCAGTCAATAATGTTTGGCAAATTGCGGTGAAACATTTCCGGCAGAACCTTCATGCCTTGTGTGTGTTTCTTGGATGTTTTCTTGAGAGTTTCATCAGAGTATTTGATGAACCATTGGTCTGGAATCCTCTTTATGTAGACACGAACGCCGCACCTGCAGGCAACTTCTTCAGATAAATCATGGAAAATGTCAGCTCTTCCTTGTTTTATCAAATCCCCTCTTATCTTTTCTTTAGCTTGAGCAACAGGCATTCCCTTGTATTTGCCGGCAGTTGACCTCATTATTCCAGTATGAAAGCCAACTTTGTAAATTTCTGCAGTTGCTTCTTCTAGTTTAGGATCGTTTTGCGATTTTATGCCAAATTTCTTGCATATTTCCTCAGCAGGAAAGTCTCCATAGCCCCTTGACTCTATTATTGGAATTGGTTTTATCTTATCGATGCCGAATTTCTTCACAGACTTGTCTTTCATTAAATCCTGCAAAGCTATCCAGTCGTAAGGAGCGTCGCTAGGCACAGAGGTTACAATTCCTGTGCCCACATCCAAAGAAACAAAATCTGCTGGAAGCAGGGGAACCTCTTTATCGATGGCAGGGGCAAGTGCTTTCTTGCCCAAAAGTTCACTTGACGGTACCTTCCCGAGAACTTTTATGCCATCCTTTTGCCTCTGCAGTTTCTCTGCAAACTCGTGGCTTGCTATCCAGATCTCTTTTCCTACCTGTAACCTTTCATAATTTACATTTGGCTTTATCCACAAGTTTGTCTGGCCGAAAACAGTCTCTGGCCGCAGAGAAGCGGCAACTAAAAACTCCTTTCCGAACTTGAATTTCAGCAGAGTATATTCTACCTTCTCTGCATTTCCGCCCTTGGAAATGTCAGTCTCTGAAGGGTCTACTGCAACAGGGCCGTGCACAGAACAGGCGGGCGCGAAATACTCCCCAGTTCTCAACAAATTATGCTGCTTTAATTTCTGAAACTGCCATTGTATGAACTTGTTGTAGTCTGGGCTTGTCGTATACAGAAATCTGGTCCAGTCAGCTATGAAACCGAAACCTTTCCAGGCTTCAATAAATTTCTTGTTGAAATAATCAACAACCTTGTCAGGACTGGATAGGTGCTTTATTTCAGCATCTGTGGCACCATTTCTTTTCAGATAATCAATCCAGTCCTTGTCGCCTTTCTGCACTTTCTGTGCAAATGCAATCGCAAGATTTCCCGAGGCGTGCACGCCTACCGGAAATAATACATTGAAACCCTTCAT
>DATEUM010000067.1:0-18092 GCA_035283085.1 Candidatus Nanoarchaeia archaeon | reverse complement strand
CCCGTTGTGGGGAAGAAAGCAGTCTTGTCCAGTATGACATACCTGTTGTCAATAATCCTCAAAACTCTCGCATCAAACTCGCGCATCTTCTCATCCTGGTAGAACAATTGTATGGTAGCGGGAAGGTTTTCAGGCACGGAAAACCTTGCAATGTGCTTGGCTTTTCCTTTTGTGTGCTTGCTCGCAACCTTTGAGTAGAAGTCTCCAGGTATCTTCACCTTGACGTTGAACTTTTCAGCGGCCATCTGCACGTCTTCAGGCAGAGCGCCCTGGCTCTCGTATAGCATAACCAGATCTTTCTCATCAATTGTTTTCTTTTTCTTCAAGTATGTGTCAAGGAACTGGGCAATCTTCTGCTTGCTTTCTTTGTAGCGCTTGATTTCATAATCAAGGATTTTTTCAACATCGGGCAAGGCCTGCCTTAATTCGGGATACATGGGGCCTGACAAAATTCCTGAAGCAGAGGGCGTGGTGTCAATAACTTCAATCAGTTCCTGTCCCCTTAATCCTCTGACCTGCCTCTGCACAGCTTTTCCGTAAAATGCCATCGCGTGCTCCCTTACAAGGAAGGCAAGGTCTACTGGCCAGCCGAATTTTTCGCCCAATCTTAACGCACGCCGCAAAATGAATCTCAGGTTATGCCCACCGCCAGTGTTTGATGGCAAGGCGCCATCTGCCAAAGCAAACAGCAATGCCCTGCTGTGGTCTAATATGGAGTAGAAAGCTCTTATCGGCTCCAGCTTTGCCTTTAATTTTTCAGGCTTCATCTTCATTGCCTTGGCAGCCTGTTTTATTGCCAGTTCCTGGTTTATTTCATTGAGGTCCATATTCGCATTAACCTTTGCGAACTTTTTCATGAAAGCTGCGTCGGGCTTGAAGCCAATCGCATTTGAAAATTTCTTGTCCACAGGGTCAAAGGCAATTTCATATGAAGTCGGCGTTCCATTGAGAAGCCACGCCAGCCTCTCAAGACCCCAGCCAAAATCTATAACCTTTATTGGAAGCTCTTTCAGCCCTTTTTCTGTCAGTGAAAATTGCATGAATACTGCAGTAAGGACTTCCATCCCGCGCACAAAGACCTCGAAACAAGGGCCGGCATTTCCTCCTCCTAGCCAGGCAGATTCTGCAAAAGTTATTTCCTTGTCTGGAATCTTGAAATGGTTCAAGCAGTCAAGAATCATGCGCGTGTCTTCTTCCTTCCAGTCTGCCCTTTTGCCAGAAACAAATCTGTGCTGGCCCAGCATTATGAAGTTGCTGAAATGCCTTGAAGTCACGCCTATGTTCTCGATATCATTAAACCTCAAGGAAGGCTGTGCCACGACAAGCGGGTTTGCCGGCGGCTCGCTCTCGCCAGAAACTACGTGGGGCTGAAAATCATAGATAGACGCCTGGACAAACCAGGTGTCATCGCGCCATCTCGCAATCGTAGGGTACCTGTTGATGACAGTCCTGTTTTTTGACTGGAAAAAAGCTGCAAATTCGCGCCAGGTGTCAACAAAATCGTGCCTCCACCCAAATTTTTTCCCTATGAAACCGTAGGATTCACAAGTAGAGTCCCCGCAAACTTTTCTTTTCTTGTCAGAAGTCCAGAAATTTTTCCCGCATTTCCTGCAGGGCTTCCTTTCAAAGCCCCTCTCCTTGAAAACTTCCAGCGCAAAATAGGTCTTCCATTCCTTGCTGAATTTTTTGATAAGCTCTTTCTTATCCATGGCTAATCTTTAGTGGCTGTTATTTTTTCCTTGAAGCCAGCCTCTGCAGCTTCAGGATGTCTTCCTTTGTCAGGCGCTTGGCGTTCTTAAATTTAGTGATAATGCTTTCCGCGGTCTCTGCCTGCGGCTCTATCAGCGCCTTTTCAGGCATTGATCTTGTCGTCTCGAGCCATACATTCAGCTGCTCAGACAGCCTTATGTTTGCGGCGTCAATCTCGAGCTTCAGCGCCTTGAGCTTTTCCTGCAAAGCGGCCCGCTGAGCCTTGTACTTGTCAATTTCCTGGGCCCTTTTCGTGAGCTCCTCGAAAAGCGCTGCTGATTGTTCTGCGAGCTTCTGTACCTCATTGTGTGCGCTGTCCGCGAGAGTTTTCTTTTCAGCCAGGTCAGGCTTGGCTTCAACAACGGGATTCATTTCTGCAAGCTTCGCCTTCAGTTGCTTTATCCTTGTCATATAGACCTGCTCCCTTTCAAAGGAAAGCCCTTCAGTCTCAATGGAGAATTGCATGGCCTCTATCTGTTTCTTTATCTGCTGGGAACTTTCACCTTTCTGCCTCGTATTTTTTTCCCTGCCACTTATTTTAGAGGCCTTAAGCTCCTTGTTCAGCTGGGTGCGGATGACCTTTTTAGCCCTTATTTGTTCGTCAATCGAAGCTTTTTTTGCCTTGGACTCCTTGGCAGCAGTTATGGAATTTGAAAGAAATTTCTCAGCAGACTTTTTTTCCTGATAAATGGATTCTTTTTCCCTCCCTAGTTTTTCAAGCTCGTTGCCTAAAACAGAAATTTGCTTTCTCAAAGTTTCTATATCTGGTGTTGGGGAGTTCGAATCCATGAACATCACTTGCTGTTATAGTTTTAAGGACCATCAGCCGAACAATGCGCCAAGACCAGCCGCGGCTTCTTCCTCAGTCTTCTTTTCTTCCTCTACAGCTTTCTTCTCGTCTTTCTTTTCAGCTGCAGCGGCTGCCGGGGCAGCGGCTACTGGCATCGCCAGTGCTTCTTTAAGGGTCTTGTCAATGTCGACTTCCTTCAGAGCGGAAACTGTCGCCTTTATCATGGCTTTGTCTGCAGTTACGCCCGCAGATTTCAGAACAGTTTCAACAGACTCTTCCGATATCGGTTTTCCAGCCTTATGTAACAGCAATGCTGCGTATATTTGTTCCATTTTTATGTTTTGTCAGCTTGAACTCCCTTTTTTTCGACTTCTTCGCTCAAAGCCCTGGCTTCGCGGAACGCCTTCTGTATCATGAATACAGAGGTTTCCTCTGTCACGAGGCCTATTTCCAAGGCGAGTTTAAAAGCGTTCAGAGCAGCGGTTTTTAAGTCTTGCGCATACTGCTCAGAATTGACATCCAGAATGTTCTTTGTGTACAAATCAATGCCTTCCAACACATAAGGCAGGTTGACCCCTATCACCATAGGGGTGATGCCTAATTTTGATAATATGCTTGCTGCTATTGGCGCGACAGGCTGGCCTGCCCTTACCACTGTAACTTCATCCCTGACGTGAATCTTGCCGCCTTCCACTTTAGTCTTTAATCCCAATGAGGCGAGCTCTGATATGGCCGGGCCGGGCGCGAATGGCGTGGGGCCCGCAGAAATCTTGATGTCCTCTGGAGCTATTTGGCCCTGCTTTGCAGGCACCTTTTGCCTTGAGGACTTCAGCTCCCTGAAAAGAGAAAAGGCGTCCAGATCAGATACTATGATTGCGGGTATGCCTTCATCAACATGCGGCAGAAGGTCTTTTGCCCTTTCCTTTGCGCTGGCCTCCAGAGCCCTCTTTATGATATTTTTCTTGGCAAATACAAAAGTCGCCTTGGGGGCCATTTTCCTCCTGACAGCTTTCACTAATTTTGCAGGAGAATTCTGAAGGTTGATTATGCCGACGGTCTTTGACTTGTCCATCAATTTTTGGAGCTCAATAACTTGCTTCTTCTTGAGTTCCAGGGCCTTTGGAGTTTTCTTAGCCATTTTATTTGCTGTTTTGACTGGGGTACTGCTGAACTTGTTCAGCGGGACAGCTGAATTCTTTTCAGCTGTATCTCTCAAGCCTGAGTGAGTGCTTGCCTTGCTCTCACTTTCCTTATGACTTACCCCTTCATCAGCAGTTTTCTTCATCGTTGTCATATCTTCACCGGCGCTCCCATGGACGTCTTTACCAAAACAGACCTTATGTTGTGCTCTTTCTTTGGCATCTTTGCAACAATGTGGCTTACAACAGCGGAGATGTTTTTGGCAAGGTCTTCATCTTTCATAGCGTCCTTGCCGACAAAAGTCTGTATGACCGGAGCTTTCTTTATCACTAGTTTTATTGATTGCCTCAAGTTCTTGACTAATGGTTCGACATTTGCCTTTGGCGGGACTACCTGCCCTAATTTCGGATTCGGCATCTTGCCAACGGGGGAAAGGAATCTTCCGAAGAATTTTGCGACATCAGGCATGACATTTGCCTGTGCTATGAAGAAATCATGCCTCTTTGCGAGTTTCCTTACCTGCCTCTTGTCCAATTTGTCGAAATCTACGTGCTGTACAGAAGTGTCAAACAGCTTTGCCGCAATGTCCTTCATCTCAGGGCCAATGAGGGCGCAGATTTTTGCAGGCTTTCCCCTTCCTGCAGGCAAAATAAAGAACTCGTCAATCTTCCCTTCCTCTTTTTTAACATCAAGTTCCTTGAAATTGATTATGAGCTCAATTGTCTGGGAGAAGTTTCTTTTTTCTCCTTCTCTGATTTTCTTCAAAGCCGAGAAAATCTTTTGATTTTCTGGATCCAGCTGAAATTTGTTCAGCTTGGCCTCAAGAATCTTGGCTTGTTCCATTTTACAAGTTGTCCGTAAGGACTCCCGCCAAAGCGGTAGATACCGCTTTGAGTGATGGTTTTTAAAGCTTGCTCTGGACGGCAAGCTTAAATATTTCTTCTCTGAAGAGTTTGCATGGTCACAACAGTCTCGGAGGTTATGCAGCGCGATTTCCTTGAGCTGGATGCGCAGACTACTATTACCCAAGCCGTTGGCAAGATGCAGCAGTTCAACGAGCGTTATGCCGTGATTTTTGACAAGCGCTTCAAGCCGAGCTACAGGGGAATTTTGGACAGGACTTCGCTGATAGAATCCAAATTAGATGCGAATGCTGAAATTGGGACATTTGCCATGCACCCGCCTGTTGTTTCATCTGATACCAGCGTGTACAAGGCAGCAGAACTTTTGTACCATTCATATCCAAGCCTTCTGCCTGTGCAGAAGAAAGACAAGATTATCGGCGTAGTGAGAGCCAATGATATATTTTCTCTGCTGTTGAAAATGCCAACCCTTGCAAGGATGAAAGCTATGGACATAGCCACAACTGACATAGTAAAATTTCCCTACGAAACCAGGCTCGGCGACGTCCTCAACAGGATGAGAGAGATGAAATTCAGCCACGCGCCAATCATTGACAAGGCCGGCAGAATTATAGGAATATTTTCGCTGACAGACTTGTTTGAGAAGCATTTCTTGAGGCCCGAGGGAAAGCTCAAGGGTTCTGGCAGGGATAAGAGGGGCTTTGAGCCGAAAGGCTTTGCTCCTGTAAGGACATCAGTGATAGACACTAACATAGGGGACGCGGCTTCGACTACAGTAATAACAGTGTCGCCGACTGCAACATTAGGAGTTGCAATAAAGGAAATGTATGAGCACGAAATTTCAGATGTTGTCGTGGCGCAGGACAGAAGGCCTGTTGGCATGATAACGGCTAGGGATTTGTTGAAAGTTTTTGCAGAGACAGAGGCCCCTGAATATTGGGGCATACAGTTTTTCGGTTGCGAGCAATTGATACCCCAGCAATATGACAGCGTGAGAAAACAGATGGCAGAGCTGTACGAAAAAACAAAGCGCGCTTATTTCAAGAATATAATATACTTCCTAGTTCACATCAAGAAATACGAGCAGAAGGAGCACGGGAGGGCAAAATATTCCGTTCATCTTAGGCTGGCAATTCCTGCCAGGGTATTCAATGCTGAGCAGGCGCATTTCGATTTGAACACAGCAGTAAGCTGGGCTTTGAAAGCTCTTGAGTCAGAAGTGCTGAGATTCAAGGAAAAGGGGAAGAAGCCATGGACAATTACAGGAAAGCACGGCAAGCGCCAGGAACTCGGCAAGGCAGAAAGACGGGCATTAGATGCAAGGGGAAAGGTTATCAGGCCGAAGCTCGTAAAGAGGTAATAATGTTAAACAAAAAGGCAAGCATGGTTCTGACAATCGTTGTAGTTGTCCTTATCCTTATTGTAGTCGGGCTCTGGTTCTATCCCACAATAACAAAGCACTTTGTCGGCGCCGCAGTTGACAAAGGAACGTCATTAGTGCCCTAGTTCTAAATGTTTATTAAGTTCCAAACCAATTTTGATTGGCCACCATGCGATATAACATATTGATAAGCGGGCCTCCTGCATCCGGCAAGTCAACATTAGTTAGGGAGATTATCAAGGACAGGAATGCCGGCGGCATCCTGACTCCGGAAATAAGAAAGGATGGGGAGCGTTTTGGCTTTAAGGTCATTGACATAAAGACAAACAGGGAGGCAGTGTTTGCTTCCATAGAGATGAAGCCCCGCATAGTATCAAGGTATGGATTGGATATACAAGCTTTTGAGAAAATTGCAATCCCTGCCATACAAAACGCAATCGAAAAATCAGACTTTGTTTGCATAGACGAAATCGGCGCTATGGAGATACATTCGCCTGCTTTCCGCCAATTGGTTGAGCAGGCCCTTGACGCCAAAAAAGTAATAGCGACGATAAGCTTCAAATCAAAAAATACTTTTATCGAGAAGGTCAAGGAAAGAAAGGATGTGAAAATGCATTATCTCACAAGGGTAAACAGGGAAAGAATATTAAAAGAAGTTATTATAGAGCTGAAATAGCATGGCTACTAATGAAGAAAAAATTGAGCAGGCAGAGAATTCCAAAAGGCTTGACTTGTCTGCCGCGTTCAAGGATGAATTTTTGATTTTTAGCATGCGCAACTTTCCAAATGCTAGCAAATATATTGAGCAGGAAAAATACAGGAGGTTGCAAAACGCCAGCACTTTAGAAGCAAGAATAAGAAGCTCGCTGCGCGCCCAGAATATAGCTTTCATAAGAGGCGGCGGCGCCAAAGGCAACAAACTGGTCATAAGGGCAGACAAGGCGACAAAAGAACTTCTCAAGGCCCAGATCGCCGAATTGAGCCGGGCCATAGAAATTGCAGAAAAGGAACTGCGGGCTGACAAGCTGCCAATACTGGTGAACCAGCGTGACAAGTTAGTCAGGGCATTGACTGCGGCAGAGATTGAATTAAAACTTGAGGAGATAGAACTTTACATCTGAACTACTTCTTGTCCTTTTTTTGCTTTTCTTTTTCTTCTGCTTTCTTCAGCTCTTTCTTGACAACCTTGTGGATGTCTTCCTTGGCATGCTTCGCCTTTAGCTTTGTCAGCTTCAGTATATCGTCAAGCATTCCCATATTACCATTTCAACATATCGCCTTTTTTAATGTTATGCTCGTGCGGCGTTTCAAGAGCATACTTGCAAGATTTGGAAGGCTTGTAAGATTTCCATGTCTTAGGGTCTTTTGTCAAGGGTTCTGCAGCAAGGATGTCAACGACTTCCTTGTTCTTGTTGAGGTAAATTATGCTTATAGGATATTTCATATTTGGCATCCAAAAGCTCCATTTCATCGAGAACGGGAATGTAAACAAAAGGTTTATTTTTTCTTTTTTGCCAGACAAGCCCTTTATTCTTTTCATATGGGTGTTTGCCGCCTCAGATTCCATCTTTTCGCCGTTCTGCAGAATTATTTCAACCATGCAACGTTCACCTGGTCAGTTCTTTGATAAGGATTTATTTTGGTTTCTTCAATAGTATTCCTGACTCCAGCCTTGAAGAGCTGGATGCCGTTCATTGCAATCATGGCCGCATTATCCATAGCCAGAGGTTTAGGGACAACCGCAAATTTAACATTTCTTTCCTCGCACATTTTCCTAACCATTTCAGTAAGCCGCTGGTTTGCGGCTACGCCGCCAGTAAGGACAACTTCAGTTTTGTTGATATGAGCTATAGCTCTCTCTGTTGCTTCTGTAAGCATAGCGTAGACAGTTTCCTGAACACTGTAGCACAAATCTTCCTTTGAATATTTTTCTGATTTCCACAGTTGCTCAACTTTAGTTAAAATTCCGCTGAGGGCAAAGTCCATCCCCTTTACAGTGTAAGGCAATTCTATGTATTTTTTTCCTTTCTTTGCCAGCTCTTCTATCTTTGGCCCTGCAGGAAATCCAATTCCAATTGTTCTTCCAAAAGAATCAAGGAAATTGCCTACTCCAACATCAAGAGTTTCTCCAAAAACCCGATATCTTCCTGAAGCAAGTGCAAGTATCTGGGTATTTGCTCCAGAAACATACAAAGTCACAGGGTCTTTGAATCCAGAAGTTATTTTTCCAGATTCAACATGAGCAATGCAGTGGTTTACATTTACAATTGGCTTGTTAAGTCTTAATGCCAGAATTCGCGCAGCCACAGCGCCAATCCTTAAACACTGCCCCAGGCCAGGCCCTTGAGAGAAAGCAATCAGGTCTATATCCTTTAGCTTGACTTTGGCAGACTCCAAGGCTTTCCCCAAAACAGTATCGAAGAAAATTATATGATGCTCGGCAGCCTTTATCGGCCGAATGCCGCCCTCTTCAGTTGTAAAGACAGCTTTCTCATTAGCAAGAACATTGAATTTATCGTCTACAATACCAACACCAAATGTGTGCGCAGTGCTTTCTATTCCAAGACACAACATGATTATGCTTTAGAAATTAATTCTGCATATGAGCAGCGGCCGCAATGCCTTCTTTCCTTGTGCTCTCCCAAAAAGACTCCAGGGCCGCACTTCGGGCATATTCTCCCCAATCGCTTGAGAGTTGAGCCTTCCAGCTTGTACTTTGAGTATTTGTTTGTTGACTTTCCAGGCTTATGCTTGTGCTTTGCCATCTTACTTGGCAACTGCCTCCGCAGGTTTTGTGTGGTGAGTCTTGTGCCCTATTTCCCTTCCTATGACGTGCTTGGCCTCGTGCTTGTGCAGGTCTTCCTTGGTCTTGTAAACTGAAGCGGTGCAGATTGACTTGATGCCGAATTGCGTCTTGCACTGAACCACCGCAACAACATCAGTAGAAACTTTCAACGCGTCTGCGATGGCCTGCCTGACTGCAGACCTTTTAGGGGTTGCCTCGCCAGGATGCAAGACTTCTGCTTCAAGCTCTGTCCTGTTGAAAAAAAGATTTTCCATCTTTGCCAGAATTTTTACTTCCATTTTACACTCTTATTGCGTATTCTCCTTTTTCAGTTATGCTCATCCTCTTTGCCAGTTCCGAATTTGCAGGATCTATGATTATGACTCTGCCTTTCCAGTTCTCGACGAGCTTCGCTTCCGGATGCTTGTCGCACTTGTCCTTTGTCGTTATCTTCTTGCAAATCTTGCACGCTTGCTTTCCCATTATTTCTTCTTCTCCTTTGTTTTCTTTTCTTTCTTCTCCTTTTTCTCTTCCTTGACTTCCTTGCCGGCAGCTTTTCTTTCTTCCTTTGTGTCCTGTTCAATCCACTCAATCTTTCCCAAAGCCGGCTGCCTCATTGTCAGGCCTATTTTAGGGTTCTTCGGATCTTTATAGGAAACAGCGACAATCCTTGCCCTTACGTGGTCGCCTGTTTTCAAGCTTCTGCCAGATTTTTTTCCGGCAAGAGTCCCTGATTTTGAAAATGATACGAAATCGTCCATGGCCTGGCTGACATGGACCATTCCCTCAAAGGCGCCGAAATCCACAAAGGCGCCGAACTTTGCAATGTCCTTTACATCGCCTTCGATTACTTCATTGATTTCAGGTACATAATGGAGCATTACAAACTTTGTCCTGTGATAAGTGGCGCCATCGCCAGGAATTATCACGCCTTCTGCTATGGTATTAATTTCCAATACTTGTATCACCCTTCCGAGCTCTTCGAATACCTGTCCCTCGTAATCAGTTTTCAGCTGCGTCTCGACAGCAGTTTCAAGCTTCTCTGAAAACAGGACTGGCGGTATTCGCACAACACCTTCGACTTCAGATTTGTAATACATTTCGCTTCGCGGAATGATAGCGAACTTTGTTCGCTTCATCATTTTGTTCAGTAAACTATACAAAGTGAGGCTGATTTTAGGTTTAAAAAGATATCCCTTGCCTAGCCCCACTCCTCGATATACTTCTTTTGCCTTATGTGCAGCACTTTGACTTTGGCTTTCCTTAATATGCCCTTGAGCTTCTTGTCTGCTGTAAGGACTGCAACATTGTTTTCCTTGGCATATTCCTCTATTGCATTGTCAGTTCTGCCGAATAACTCCAAAGATTTGAAGGATGAAAGCTCCAGAAGCTTCAGGGCTATGAATGCTGCCTTCTTGTCGCCGGCTTTCTTTGCTGATTTGGTAATTAATTTGAGCTCTGCAATCACGTTATCTGGAATTATTATTTCCCTGCCTCTCAACAAATCAAATATATTGATCTTGTTTTCAGCAGCATAAACCAGCGCATTTGTATCTATGATAACTTTCATATGTTTTAAAAGCCAATTTAGAGAATAAAAACTTATGTCCAAGAAAGAAGAAGTGAAAGAGCTGTATGACAAGTCCGCCGAGACTTATGATGGCAGGTATGGAGACATACAGGAAGAAAAATATCACATAATGCTGCAGGACTTGAAACTGAAGAAGCCCATACTTGACTTAGGATGCGGGACTGGCTTGCTGGGGAAATTCCTCAAGGCCCAAGCTGAAAGAATTTCAGCGGGGCACAGCGGAACTCGTTCCGCTCGTGCCAGAAAAGGCATAATTGGCGTTGATATCTCTCTGGAAATGCTCAAGAAAGGCTCCGGGGCACGGGTCCAAGGGGACATCGAGAACCTGCCCTTCAAGGATAAGACCTTTCCCACAGTGGTCAGCTTCACAGCACTTCAAAATTTGGAAGATGCGGAGAAAATGCTGCTGGGAGTGAAAAGAGTCCTTAAGGGAAATGGCATTTTTATGCTGACGTTCCTGAACAAGCAAATTGATGCCATAAAGATTGTGGAGAACCATTTCAAGATAATTGAGATGAAAACCTGCGGCGAAGATATTGGCCTGGTCCTATCGGCGGACAAATAACCTGTGCCGATCCTTGTTCTCGAGCTCTTCTACTATCCTGTCTATGACGACTTTCTTCGCATCCACTGACGGCACCCTTTGTTTTATTTCCTCAAAGGATTCGAAAGGCTTTTTCTGCCTTTCTTCAAGAAGCGCCTGCGCATGTTTCTTTCCTACTCCGGGCAAAAGCTCCAGCTGGTGGGCCCTCAAGCTGATAGGGCCGGCAGTGTTGAAGAACTGCACAAATTCCTTTTCCCTAGTTTCAACAATCTTTTCTATCACAAAAGGCAGTTCAGATTTGGCAGTCTGCGTCATCCTGTTGAAATCGAGAATGCCCTTGATGTAAGTGACCTTATCCCTCTTGCCTTCCCCAATATAGATTTCGTCGTAGGGCTTCAATTGTACTGAAGGAATTATCTCTAGAAGTGTGAAGAAAGATTTACCTAGAACTTGCGCTACGGACTCTTTCCTGTGCATAGGCCTCAAGTCTTCGAGATAGCCGTGCTGCAGGAAGTCTAATACCACTGCGTATTCCTCTTTCGCTCTTCTCAACTGTAACATCTTCTAGTCTCCTGTGTGCTGTCATTTTTCCTTTGTGTGTTTCTGTAATACTTCTAGTATCTTTTTAAAGTTTTCCGGGCTCAAATTGGCTTTACCAGACAGCATCGCCCTTAATTCAGACAAAGTCGCGGGGGCGATGTTTACAAGTGATACGATTTCTTCCTTTGTGAGGCCTGGTATTGCCATGCCTTCCAATTCCTCTATCAGCTTGTTGGCTTCTGCCTCAGTCATTTTGCTGACTTTCTTGGCATAATCGAGCAGCTTGTTCTGCACCTCTGCTCGCTCTTCTTTTTTCTTCCCTTTCAGCAGTTTTTCTATGTGCGTTATTGGTATGGGTTCTTTTGTTATTACTTTTACATCTGTCATTTTACTTCAATCTCACTAAATGCACTGGAGCAGAAATCATAATTTTGGCTTTGCCGCCGTCCTGTATCTGGACAGCATATGCGAGGCCCCTTTTTTCTAGCACAGTCCCCACTTTATTCTTGTATTTCGGGTGCGGCATGCCATTGTGTATGGCAGGCTCCTGCTTTATTATGACCTTATCACCGATTGAAAATTGCTGAAGCTGTCTTGTCACAGTGACTTTTCCCCTGGTCCTTGGCACTTTGCGTAAGGTATGCCTAGTCCTTGCCCTAAAGCTGCCTGCTCGCTTAACCATCGTAAAACAAGCTCAAAGACAGGGTTTTTAAGAGTTTGCCTGCAAACTCTTAACTGGAATTTTTGAAGCTATCCTATAAACCCATGGGCATCTTGCCGCCGAACATCTTCTGCAGCTTCTGCATCTGCTTCTGGTTGCCCATTTGTTTCATGATTTTTTTCATCGTGTTGTATTGCTTTATAAGTTCCCTTACATCCTGCTCACTTTTTCCAGAGCCTTTCGCAATTCTTTTCACTCGGCTTCCATCTATGAGATCAGGGTTGTCGCGCTCTTGTTTTGTCATTGACTGAATGATGTGCTTCCAGGATTTCATCTTGCCTTCCTGCACTCCGAGCAATTCGTCTGGTATTTTTGCGGCGCCCATTCCTGGAATCATTGACATTATCTGCTTGAGAGGGCCCATTTTCTGCAGGGCTTCCATCTGTTTCATCAAGTCATCAAAAGTGAATTCAGCCTTCATGAACTTCTTTGCCAAAGCTTCGGCGTCTTCTTTCTTCATGGCCTCTTCAGCCTTCTGAAGAAGTGTCTGTAAATCACCTAAGCCTAGAAGGCGGGAGACAAATCTTTTTGGGTCATAATCCTCGAAGTCTTCGATGTGCTCCCCAACACCAATAAACTTGACCTTGGCGCCAGTTTCAGCTGCGGCAGATAAGGCGCCGCCGCCCTTTGCAGTGCCATCAAGCTTTGTTATTATGACTCCAGATAATCCCACAGAATCCTGGAAAGACTTTGCCTGCGTCTTTGCAGCCTGGCCTATGTCTCCGCTAATGACTAGCAACTTTTCGTGAGGGTTAACTTCTTGGTTAAGGGTTTTCAATTCCTGCACCAAATCTTTGCTCAATGCGTCTCTGCCTGCAGAGTCGATTATGACAACATTAAATCTGTCATAATCAGGAAGGAATTTTTTGTAAATTACAACAGGATCTTTCTCCTCTTTTATTCCATAGAAAGGAACATTTATCTTTTCTGATAATTGTTTCAGCTGCTCGTATGCAGCAGGCCTCCATGTGTCTGTCTGCACCAAACATACTTTGAGGCCCTGCTTCTTGAAAAGTTTCGCAAGTTTTCCTGCTGTTGTCGTCTTGCCAGAGCCAAAGAGGCCGACGAGAAGAATTTTTGTCGGCTTTGCCTTGATTTCAAACTTTCCAGGCTCTGCTCCAAGTAGTTTTACGAGTTCTTCGTAAACAATGTTTATGATATGCTCCCTGTGCGTCAGGCCAGATTTTGGCTTTTCCTCGAAAGCCCTCCTTTTTATGGAATCAGTAATCTTCGTTGCTAATTGAGGGTTGACATCCCCTGCCATGAGAGATTTCTTGATATCAGCAGTGAGCTCGTCAACGAGTTTTCTGTCTATCAAAGATATTTTGAGAAGTTTCCGCAGGTTATCCTTGAGGCTCTCGCCTAGTTTGTCCAGCATAGTTACAAAGTAGGTTTAGAATTTAAAAAGACTCTGTGTAGATGTCAGCCAAGAATCCTGCTGGCAATCTTTTCTGGCTCGAATTTCTCAAGATCTTCATACTTCTGGCCGACTCCAAGATATAGGATTGGCTTGCTTGTTGCCTGCACAACACTCAATAAAGCTCCGCCCTTGTCATCTACGTCTGCTTTTGTAAGGATGATTGCATCAAAACCGATTTTCTCATTGAACACCTGTGCCTGCGATACTAGGTCAGAGCCAGCTATTGATTCTCCGATGAAGATTGTCAGGTCTGGCTTTGCGACTTTCTTTATTTTTTGCAGTTCTTGCATCAAGTTGGCGTCTATTGACTGCCTTCCTGCAGTGTCTATCAGGACAACATCCTTGTCCTTTGCTTTTACAGCGTCAAAAGCTACTGCAGCAGGGTCAGAGCCATAGTTGTGCTTGACAACGCGAATGTTTAATTTAGTGGCGTGAGCTTCCAGTTGTTCAATTGATGCAGCCCTGAAAGTATCAGAGGCTGCAAAAATGCATTTGTAATGTGATTTCTGGAACATGTTTGCAAGTTTTGCTAATGTTGTAGTTTTTCCGTGGCCATTGACTCCGATGAACATAAGGACGAAAGGCTCTTTGGAATCCTTCTTCTCCTTGGCAAGTTTTATCAAATCAATGGGATTTGGTGTCAGCAAAGTTGTAAGTATTGTATCTTTCAAGACTTCGCGGAATTTTTCCAGCAATTTGTTTCTTGGCAAGGATTTGTTTACGATTTCCTTTTCCAAATTATCGCGTATTTGCTGGATTATCGGAAAAGCAACATTATTTTGTATCAATTCCAGTTCCAAATCCCGAAACAAGCGGTCAAACTGGTCATCTGAAACTTTTGCTTCAGTAACAACCGCAGCCAATCTCTGCAAGAAACCTTTTTCCTTCTCCTTGTGTTCAAGTTTTTGCAGTTCCCTCGGCTTTTCTTTTTCCGTTATTTCTACAGAGGGAATCTCTAATGCCTGGATTGGGATTTTCTTAGGCCTCTCCGGAGCGGCTTCGCCGCTGGGAATCTCTTTGGATGGTAAGGGCTTTTCTTTTCGCTCCTCAGGCTCTTTGTGGGGTGGAAGCTGCCCTTTGAGCTTAGAACTTATCTCTTTGGTATCAGCAGGTTTTGCCTCTGGCTTTTTTTCCTCAGGCTTGCTAATCTTATCTGAGAAAGACTTGAATGCCTTCTTTAGGAAGTCGAACATTTTCTTTTCTTATGATAATGAATCTATTTCAAGCTCAAGCTCGTGGGCCTTAACTGCTAAAGTTTTGAGGTTCTCGCCCAACTCTATTGTGATGTCCTGCAATTGCTGTACCTGGGTATTTATTGAATTTTCAGCATCGCTAACAGGTTTCCTTACCATTACTCCGGCGCCAACATTAATCAGGACTTCTTTTGTGCTGCCCAAGGAAGTCTCGACGAAAATGCCCTGCCCTATGGGGGCAAAAGATTTCTTTCCTTCTTTTATTGCGCTGAAATTGCCAAGGCTTTCCCTGAGGTGCAGCATTTCTACAGTTCGCTGGTCAAGCGTCTCGAACTGCTCTTCAACCTGCTTTATCTGCATAGTGATTAATTGTAATTGTACATACTTTTCCTGCAGGATTTTTTGCTTGTCCTTTTCATCCTTTGCCATGACTTTAGAAAAGAAAAGAGGTTTAAAAGTGTATTGAGTAGGCTTTCACTAGGGAAATCTCTAATGCCCAGCGCCAGTAAGAAAAGAAGCCTTGGACTTGAGAGATAACACAAGTCAGCGCAAGAATCCCAAACTCTCATCAACACGAGTGATTTCAAAACCAGAGCTTGCAGTCCCGACTGCAAAGCCAAAGGAATTTGCCATTACTCCAGAACTGATAAATGGATTGCCGAGATTTATTGTTCCCAAACCAATTTCAAAGCCGAGCAATTTCTCAACAGCCTTGATGTCATCCTCTGTCAGGTTAGGGGAAAATATTCCGCCCTGATTGTTTATCTTTCCTACAGATCCAGGCACAGATGTCCTGGCAAGGTCCATCTGCACTACCTTTACTCCCAATGCAGAGGCAATTTGTTTCACAGTTTCCTTGTCATACAATTTCGAAGCAATCGCAATCTTGTCATTTACGAGAATGCTGTTGCCAAAAGCGGTGTGTTCTGCTTTTATCACTGCAAGTTTCACGCCAAGCTTTTCCAGCGCAGCCCTCAGCGGGCGCAATTCGTGCTCGAATGTTATTGCGGGAACTATCAATGCAGAAGAGTTGCCCACCGCAAAAAGGCCGACGAGGTCCATGCCATACAGAGTTGCCCTTATGACTGGGACTTTCAGTTTTCTCTCAAGTTCTGCAGCCTGCTTGTCGGTTACAGTCTTTCCAACAAGGCAGAATTTATCTGTAGCCAAACCATGGAGGCCTACATTAGGGTCGCCGTGGAAGTCAAACAGTGCAACATGCTCGTCATTATTCATTCTTACTCCGATAAAAGAGAACCATAGTATAAAATCCTTACTTGTGAACGTGCATCTCTTGTTTTGGCGTCAAAGCAGAAGGTGCTTTTTCCTTTTCCTCAGACTTCCTTTCCTCGGCTTCTGAAGCGTGCGTGTGTTCTTCAACAGGCGCCTTTTTGTCAGCGACTTTTTTTGCCATCTCTTCATGCTTCCTTGCAGCCGCGGCCTTTCTCTGTGCTTTTTGCGGCAGCTCAACAAGGTCTGCCTTGGCAAGGGATTTCTCCCTGTCGATTTCTACTCTTAATGAAAGTTTTGAGGGCGGGCTCTTGCCGCCGTGCGCCCACACTTCTTCATTAATCCATTTGCTTAATTTTATTGTCTTTGCCTTTGTGTGCTGCTGCAGGTATTCCTGTATGGCCCTTACGGCTTTCTTGCTCCTTCTCCACCTTGGAGCTTTCAGCCACTCGCGCCTCAATGGAATATTATAGATACGTTCTACCATGTTAAGCCTGTAATTTAGTTCTCCTCCAGTTCCTTCTCTTCGCAGTCAAGGATGAGGGGTGCATTTTCTTTCCCTTGCCCTTTGCTTTCTGTATTATCCAGAAGGGCGCCCAGCGTGTCTGCTTGGCTGCAGCTCCGAGCCTTTTCTTTTTCCCCGACCTTTGCACTTTTGCCATCTTACTTTATTATTTTGAAATCCCTTTTCGCTGAAACCTGCTCGAGTATTTCCCTGAGCTTTTCATCAGTGATTGGCTCTTTTATCGAGCCTGTCTGGACTGCGTTGAGTATTCCTGTTTCAATTGCTTCCGCGACTTCTGGCCTTGCAATCTTGACATTGCTGAGCCTTTCGCGGGCCTCTTTAGTCAAGAATTTCAGGACAGCAGTTTTTCTCGCGGATTCCAGCTGCCTCTGCACAAACTCCTGTTCAGACCTTTTTTCAGAGTCATTTGCATATCTTGACTTGAAATCATCAGAGTAATCCATCTTACTTCGCCCTGATTTTATCTGCGGCCTTTGTCAACAGCGCCAATCCTGCGGGAGTAATTATGCGCCCCTTGTGCACAGTGTCTTTCTTGTAAGCGACAAGCCCTGCAGATTCCAGCTGCTGGATTATTTTTCGCAGCACAGAGCCGGATGCCTTCATGAATTTATTAGGCCTTACGCCCCTGCTCTTGGCTCCGCCATATCTTGTCCTTAATTTGGAAACGCCTACAGGGCCGCTCTTGTAAATAGTTCTTAAAACAGAAGCAGCCCGGATGTGCCACCAGTCCCTTTCCGCTGGCGGCCTTTCCTTGTTTACGCCAGTCTTGACAAATTTGGCCCATTCAGGGGCCTGTATCTTTGCCTTGAGCTCTTGGGCTACTTCTTTTGCCAATTCAATAGGTGATACATCAAACGGGCTTGCCATTTCAAAGTGCAGGAAATTTTATGGTTTAAAAGCCTTGTCTAGAAGCGTAATCCAAAGGTTTAAATATCGCGTAAGACGTATCTTACATACAATGGCTGAAGTTGCTGTAACTAAAATGAGTTCAAAGGGTCAAGTAGTCATACCGAGCGAAATGAGGGCAGATATTCGGGAAGGAGAAAAAATAATCATAATCAAAGACGGCGATCAAATAATAATGGAAAAAGCCAGCAAATTTGACAAAAGGCTAAAGGAAGATTTAATTTTCGCCAAGAGAACAGCAGAGGCTTTTAAGAGATACGAGAAAGGCGAATTTGTAGAGATGAGTTTTGAAGAGTTTATGAAAGCGGCTAAGAAATGGTAGTAGCCACCTTTCATCCGCATTTTCAAGAGATATTTTCTAAAATTAAGGACAAATTGCTAAAAGAAAAAATACTCAAGCAATTTGCAAAAATAAGAGAAAATCCTGAAATCGGCAAGCCCATGAGATTTTCACGCAAAGGCACAAGGGAAGTTTATGTTTCACCATTCAGGCTGTCGTACATGTACATCCAAGGTGAAAATAAAATAATATTTCTGGACCTGTATCACAAAGATGAACAATAGCTAGAGATTTGTGCCTATCAGGTAAGTCGCCAAATAAACTATGGCGGTTATTGCCGCATTTCTAATCTGCCGTTTTTGATTTTCTGCTGGCAGCAGGAAGCTGCCTGTTGCCAGGCCGACTGCAAAAGAAAGCGCCAAAACTGAAGTGC
>DATEUM010000066.1:0-2041 GCA_035283085.1 Candidatus Nanoarchaeia archaeon | reverse complement strand
GCGCAACCTAAAATGAAATCAAATGCCCAGATTATAAAAAAAGCTATTGGTATTGCTACAATGAATAATGGCGCTCCCCTTGCAGCCAGGATGCCGAAAACCAGCCCTAGGGCGAGCCAAAGGGCTTCATGCAGAGTGATTAATTCCCTTAACCTTATAGGAAGATGTTGTTTCCGTGCCATCTCTTTTATGCGACCTGGCATATAAATCCTTGAACAAAGCTAGAGTCCCTCAGATAATATATTAGTACCAAGCCGATTACAACTCCGCCCAGCAGTATAAACAAATCTGTCTTGCTCCAGCTATGGGGCATACCAGGCATAGCGCCTTTCTTGTTTAGCATGTTCTTTTCTCCTTTTCCACATATATAAAGTTGTCTAATCACCACTTAAAGACGCACACCACAACTGCACTTTAGACGGAAAAACACTGACGATTTTACAGTCATATACTTTTTTTACTAATTTTTGTGACGCAATATTATTGCGCAGGATTTCAAAATACATTTTTTTATAGCCCTTATTCCTTAATTGAAATTTCAAGCTCTCAAACAATTTTGTTGCTACGCCTTCTCTCCTATGCTTTACATCTACGGCAGCAACTCCAACGTAAGGTGCATTAATAAGATACAAAGACTCGTGGACTGGACGCAAGTGGGGCCATAACGGTGTAAAGCAGTAGCGCAGGGTTTTGAGAAATTCCCTTGCATTTTTGACACTAAACACAAAACCTATCACCTTGTCGCCTATTTTAGCAACTAAAAACAAATTAGAAACTTTAAAGTAAACTTTCATTAAATTTTCAGAATCTTCTTTTTTTAATTTGTAGGGGAAAGATGTAGAAAAAAGTTCAGCCAAATTTGGCAAATCAGATTCTTTTACATTTTCTATTAACATAATTATGAAAAGAAAACTTTATTGTATAATTCCCTGTCTATCTTGCTGAAGTCTTGCACGAGCTCTGCCTGCAGTTCTATCTCGCCTTCAGAGCCCCAGACTTTTCCCAGAACCCTGACTAACTGGCCTTCCTTGAGCTTTTCTACATCCTGCGGATTGTTCAACAAAACCAAAACAGTGGCTTCGCCGTCATCAAGAATTACAGAGCCAATTTCCTGGTTCTTGTTCACAACAGTGCCAAGAACGCATACCCTGCCCATGTCGCTGCTAATTTCCTTTATTCTTGTCATAATTGCGGGGGCACGGCGCAGCAATTTCTTTTCTTCAGTAGTTTGGGCCTCTTCTGGCATGATTATCAAACTTATAAGAAGTATAAAATGTTATCGCAATTACAGGATACAATAAATCTTGTTGCTGACTGGGGAAGCTCTAATGCACAGAGCAAGTTGCCTCTGAAAAGCAGCCTTAATGTTAGGAGATATCTCTCGTTTTCAAGAACTAGTTAACCGGCAGTCTTTCTCCAAGTGTGGCTGCACTTGACACAGCGGAAAAATTCTGTTTCAGGCTCGTCTTCTCCGCCCAAAACTTGCTGCACCCACCAGTAAGCCCTTGTGTTCTTGCACTTTGGGCACTCCTGCTTCACTTCTGGCAGTGTACCCTCAACTTCCTTTGCCCTCTTTGCAATTTTTTCCTTTACAGAGTGGGTAATCTTTTCCCTGATTACGATGTCTGCCTTGCCAGCCTTGACCCTTGACTTGCATTTTGGGCAAATGGCAGTCTTCCTTGTAGGCAGCATCAATGTCTTGCACTTCGGGCAGAACTCCATCAGCCGTAACCCAGCTGGCGTGTTTGTCGTATCAGCCTTGCTGATACAATGTGTCTAGCTGAGTCTCCTGTTATTATCATGTTAATATTTCCTCCATCTATGGGCGCATTTCTTGCATAGCGAAAACCAGCTTATACGGTTTTCGGAATGCAAAAAATTCACCATTCTAATACTTTCTCCATCTATGCGCGCATTTTTTGCATATAAAGAATTGGGTTTCGGGCTCATCGCCAGCCCTTGTCTGCTGGGTATACCAGTAAGCTTCCTTGTTGCCGCACTTTGGGCATTCTGTGGCGATAGTAGGCATTGTATCTTCAAT
>DATEUM010000065.1:0-4416 GCA_035283085.1 Candidatus Nanoarchaeia archaeon | reverse complement strand
CATAGAAACGCCCAAAGTCAGCTGGGCAGACATCGGCGGCCTGGTTATGGTAAAGCAGGAAATGAAAGAAGCAGTTGAATGGCCGCTCAAAAACCCGGAAGTTTTCAAAAGAATGGGAATAAGGCCGCCAAGAGGCATTCTCTTGTATGGCCCTCCCGGCTGCGGCAAGACGCTGATAGCAAAGGCAGTTGCAACAGAGAGCCAGGCAAATTTCATTTATGTCAAAGGCCCCGAAGTGATATCAAAATGGGTCGGCGAGTCGGAAAAAGCGATAAGGGAAATCTTCAAGAAGGCCAGGCAAGTGGCGCCCTGCATAATATTTTTTGACGAGGTAGATTCAATAGCTTCAAAGCGCGGCTCTGTTGCCGACAGCAAAGTATCAGAAAGGGTGACAGACCAGATCTTGACAGAAATGGACGGGCTGGAAGAGATGTCAGATGTAGTTGTCGTTGCAGCCACGAACAGGCCTGAACTTCTTGACCCTGCACTGCTCAGGCCGGGAAGGTTTGACAGGTTTTTGCTGGTGCCGCCTCCAGACGAAAAGACAAGGCTCGAGATAGTGAAGATTCATGTCGAAAAAATGCCTCTAGAAAAAGGCCTGTCTGTGGCAGAACTTGCGCAGAAAACCATCGGTTACTCCGGCGCAGACATTGAAGCCATTTGCAGGGAAGCTGCAATGCTGGCCCTCAGGGATGATATTAAAGCAAAAGTTGTAAAGAGGGATTATTTCCAGAAGGCGCTTGAAAAAGTCAGGCCTTCGCTTACAAAGAGGGACATCGAAAAGTATGTCAGCAACATGGATGCAGCCAAAAGGGGCGAAACTGCTTTCGTGCCGGCGTACATGGGCTAGGACAAAGTTTAAATAGCTAATCTTTGCCCAAAAAATAGGAGTTAAGATGAAATACAAACTTGATTTTGAAGAAGACGACGGAACAGACGACGGCGACGCTGGCGACGAGGAAGAAGTAGAAGAAGGCGAAGAAGGGGAAGAAAGCGGCGACGAAGACTGGGAAGAGTAATTCTTCAATCAGTCAGGATTTTTGGTTTTTCTTTTACTAATATTGTATGCTCGGACTGCGCAACTTTTGCTCCTGATACTTCTTTCAAAACCTTGTACTCATACAGGACGCCTTTTGAAATGGCTTCCCTGATCGCATTTGTCGCTTTCAGGACGCCAAACTTTTCTATGAGCCATCTTTTCGCAAAAGGCAGTGTGCCGAATTCTTTTCTTATGTATTCAAGGACTTCCTTGTCGCGGAGGGGCTTGAATTCTATGGCTTTGTAGATTTCGCAAACCCCCGCTTCCTTTACAGAGCCCTTGCCGTAAGTCATGAAAGGCTCTATTGCAATTGTCATGTCCGCAGTCAATTTTTCAGTGTCACCAGTGTCGAAATTAGGTATGCTGGGCGAGCTGTGCAAATCCCATCGTTTTACGCCGTGCCCGCTCAGGTTTCTTATGACATTGACGTCATATTTTTTTGCCGTAGCTTCAATAGCAGAGCCTATTTCTGAAACTGTGACTCCGGGCCTTACTTTTGAGATTGCGGCTTTCAAAGCATCTTGTGACGCACTTATCAGCTTTTGGTTTTCCTCACTTTTGCCTACAGAGACTGAAGTCGCAGTGTCTGCAGGGTAGCCGTCGACATGAACCCCAAAATCAAATTTCACCAAATCTCCCTTCTTGAAAACAGTGTCGTCATTATGGCGCGGCGTGTAGTGCGCCGCAATTTCATTTATGGAAATGTTGACAGGAAAAGCAGGCCTAGCCCCGAGTGCCATGATTTTTGCTTCAACTGCCTTTGCAACGTCAAGCAATTTGGCGCCTTCCTTGACAAGGCTTAGCGCATAGCTCCTCACTTCAGCCGCAATTTTTCCTGCCTGCTCAAACTTGTCCATGTTAGTATCCTTCCAGCGTTGTCTGTCCAGCTTTAAGCTTTTCCAATCCGTAGCCAAAGATTTCGAAAATCTTGTACACTGCTCTCAGCAATTGGTGCTCAATGTAATAATCAGCATCATAGTCTTCTTTTTTGCAATCTTCCAGCAGCCTCACTTTATCTGGACCTTTTGTCCTGACGTAAGAAACAAGGAAGCCGCGCCTGACCGGATGCCCTTTAGCCTTTGCCAGCTTGGCCGCAACCACGTGCGGCGCATTTGTTGCATAGCTTTGCAAGGGCCTGGTGAGCTTTATCCTTATGGCAAGGTCTTCAAGCTCAGTTTTTTGTGTTTTTACGTTGTTTGTTATTTTTCTAAAGTGCGCCAGGCCTTTCTCAGCATCCTGCTCGGCAAGCAGGATTTGCAAAATTTCCTTCTGTGTGCGTTTCGCAAGATTGGACCAGTCGCCTCTTATTGCTTCCAGGCCGCGGAGTATCAGGCTGTTGCCTTGCGTCAATAAGGCATAGCGCTTTTTTGCGCCGCCTTCCCCTGATTTCTTTCCCAAAAATATGCCCGACCTGTATTTTGCCTTGAACTCCAGCTCCATTGGTGCAGGCAGTATCGAATTTATTATCTGCAGGAAGCTTTTTGCCTCTGCATCCGTATCGTTTTTCATCACAACGAAAAGGCTGTCGGTATCGCCATAGAGAATCTTGAACCCGAGCTTGTTTGCTTCCTTGAGCACCATTTGAATGTATTTCCTTCCCAGAGAGGTTACAGCTTTCGCGCAATCAAAGCTGTAAAATCTCGAGGCTCCAAAACCAAGATAGCCGTAGAATGCGGCCGCTATGAACTTGAGCGCATGCTGCCTAGCCATCAATTCTGAAAAGCTCGCGTCTGAAGGGCTTGTCGCAGCTAAAATGTCATTGATTCTTTTTCTCCTCTCAACAAGATCTCCGACTAATTTTGGCACGAAGCCTTGTTTTTTTGAACAGAACCAGATGGATTCTTCCTTTATTGCGAAACCGCCCCTGACGCCGCAGCAGCTGCAGTCCATGGTCTCGGGGCTGATGTTGTGGGATGCTATTATGCTGGGATACAGGCTGCGAAAATCGAATGCGCAAATATCCTTGTAAAGCCCGGGAATAGGCTCTACCACCAAGCCGCCTTCGTAACTATGACGCTGCCTCTCAGCGACTTCCATTTCTTTAGGTCTTGGCGGTATGAAGATATCTGCATTTTTTATGACAAACCATTCAACTAAAGTGCCATAAGTCATAAGATTTACATCGTGCAGCGGCTGTCCCGTTAATTTGCACAATTCCATCTGCACCGGCAGGATTTTTTTCGCGAGTTCCTGGGCTAGCTGCGCATCAATGAGGTTATAGTCACAAAGCAATGCGAGCTCTTCCGGAAGCCCGACCGACCAGATTTCATTTATCCTTTTTGCGTTGAAGCCCGCAAGCTTTCCCTTTCCCAACATCTTCTTAGCCACCAAGTCCAGGCTGTAATGGTCAGTATCGAGCGCCAGTATTCGCCTGATGAAATGTGAGACATCGCAATATGATATTCCTACGACCCTTGCAGTCCTGTGGCCGCTCCTTTTCAGCGAAAGCTCCGACTTGTCCCAGTTAAGCTCGAGCTCAATATCATATTTCTTTGCCCTTCGTATCAGGTATGGCATGTCAAAATTGTCCGAGCCATAGCCGGCAAGTATGTGCGGTTTCAGTTCATTGACTGAACGCACGAATTCTTCGATTAGTTCGGCTTCGCTGTCCACAAACGTGACATGAGGCTCGTGCGGCGCAAATCTTTTCCAAGTTATCACGCGCCTGAAATTGTTTGAATAGAGTGCTATGGATATTATGGCGTTCAATTCGGGGTCTGGAAAGGCTCCCGAAGAAGATGTTTCAAAATCAAAGCCTACTATATCTATTGTGTCAAGTGAAGTATTCAAAGAATCAAGGAAATCAGCTCCAAGTACCATGTCAACTTTCAAATTTGCCCTGGAAAGCGGCTCGCCTATAGCCTTTGTCAATGTGAACGGCAGGATTTTCCTGTCAATCCACCATCTTTTCCTGAGGGAAATGTCAGAGTTGTAGAGGTTCAATTGTCTTGCTTCCCTGGCTACCTTGTCAAAATCTTTAATGTTGAAAAAAACCTTTGTCAAGTTGCCTTCGTTCTGCGTATGCTTGAATTCAACGCCGAGCTTGTTGCAAATTTGCCGCAACCCATCAACATTTTCCTGCGCAAGAGCAAGCCAGGGGAAATATTTTGCATCAAAAACCGCAATTTTCTTTTTATCCTGCGTATAGCCGAATACAAAAACGCCTTCACTAGTAACTGAGGCATCCGAAGGGTAGAAGTTTATTTCTGTGGGCATTATTACAGCTGATCGTCTTCCTGCTTTCTTCCTCTGAGTACTGTGAAAAACCTGTTGAGCTCGCGTATTATGTGTTCAGAATCTTCCTTTAATTTTTGCACTGATAAGAGCAGCCTTTGCTCATCCTTGACAATGTCCTCTATCATATCGTATGGCTTTGT
>DATEUM010000064.1:0-5113 GCA_035283085.1 Candidatus Nanoarchaeia archaeon | reverse complement strand
TCGCCGTGATTTTGTTTAAAACTTACACTTGGCTTTACTAAGTCGTTTATATCGAATTCGCAGCTGATATCTAAGCTCCAATGCGACTTTACCGGGATTTTTGTTAATAATAACTTGCTTCTGCCAGTTTCTTGACCCTCTTGCTTTACAAGCCATAACTTAGAACGTTCACCACAAGCCATATATTCTGAAAATTCTGGCAATGTAGAAGTACAGATTTCGATTTGAGTCGGCGCGCGCCTTAACAGTAGAACGGCTTCCAATTTCTCTGGGTTTGTCACATCGAACTCAGTCTCTAGTTTGCTTTCGTCTGCCATTTTACACCCTGTACACCCGTCCCGCTTCTGCCAGCAACCCGCCAGCAGAATCCATTATAAATCCTGGGGGGACATGTACAACGAATGTCTTGGCAAGCAATCGAGACGGAGTATCTTCTTCTAGTACTTTGATATCTGTATGGACTATGTAACCAGGGTCAAAATCTTCATCGTAAATTGTGGCTTCATGGAATACTAAATCACAATCATCAAACCAATGTATGCTTTGTTGCTCAGCTATCTTTTTTAGAGCATCTTCAAAATTATAATCAAAGCTTCCCAAATATCTTCTTATCAAAGAGCTCTCTGCCGAAGTCAGATGTTTGGATGCCTGACCGTATCTAGCACTACCGTCAACAAAACGGAAAGCGTCAAGCCGGTCTTTAAGCCCAGCCTTATTGCCGAGCTCATCCAACTTTTCTGTTAGTTTAAGGAGGGCTATCTTTCCAGGATAATTTGTATCACCACTATAGCCAATAGTTTTGTCCTCGTAAGAAAATTTGAATCCAATAGTGGGAGACTCTCCATGCATGTTCCAGCGAGTCTCTATCTTAGTCTTGCCATTGACATAAGGAGTAGCGGGCTTTAATGGAATCCAATTAAAGACTCTCTCAAACAGCTCACTAAAGAACGTGCCCTCGTCTAGAGTTTTAATCCGGTCTCTAATTTGTTCGTAGGTTTCTTTTCTGCAGTAAAGCCTTACACTTCGATCTTTCTCTTTTTGCTTGGCCAACAATAAGTCTTGGAGGCCGTCAAAATGATCACCGTGTGCATGAGTTATTATGATGTCTCTAATATCTTTATAGCCTATACTGTTTTGCGCTAGCAGGCTATCGATACCTGATGGGTGGTCGACTAAATATGGCCTGTCTGCAAGTATAACAAATGAGGTGTGCGGTTTTACGCGGGCGTTTCCAGTTCCCAAGACGTGTACCTTCATCGTATCTGGCACTTCGAGCATCTGAGGCACCCAGATAAATTTGTCCAATTTTTTTATTATCTTTTCCTGTCCTCTAAATTCTGCCGCTGCACGCTTAAGTGTTCCTATTGGTTGCGGCATATATTGGCCATGCAAATTATAGACCTCATAACTTGGGTTAGTTCCTTCTGGAAAACTCTTTACAATAAATTTCTCAGTTTTGAGAAAACTTTCCAGATCTCCTGGGTGCCAAGCAGTAAGTGAGCATTTAACTTTAGCCATTTCATGAAATATTTGGTAATCATTTCTCACTTCCAGAGACCTAGCTTGATTTAGCTGCGAGTCAAAAACATCTAACTGGTGATCGGCCTTATGCAATAAGAGGCTAAAATCGTCCTGTAACTGTACAATTAGTAAGCCATTATAAAAGTTTTGACTGTCACTTTCGAGCACTCTGTAGGAATCATTCTTGTATAATGTATTACAAACTTGTAGACTCTGGCTGCCAGGTAACGAGTGAACCTGTTTTGATAGTATTACTAGTTTATACTGACCGCCCTTAATAACTGTACCATATTTAGAAACAACGTTTCTAGAAAACTCAGTTCTTCCGTCTAGGAAAAATCTCAGTTCTCCATCATCCATTAAACTGCTGTTTAGGTGCGCTACTTTTACCATGTTTCACTTGCTAGTAACAGACTACTGGGGGCTGAGTAGGTCGATTGATGCAAAATACCTGCTGTCCAGCTCTGTTACAAGATTTAGAGCTTTAAGATAATCAAGGTCGTTTTTCACCAGAGTGATGTGTGATCTTTTGTTTAGATGCTCATACTTTGCATCCTCTTTCAGCAAATCAATGATGCCTGCAATCGTTAGCTCACCTTTGTGCGACAGAACTTTCAGGATGTCCTTTCGGCGCATGACTGCGTCGAATGTTGAGCCTAGCATCCTCTCTGTTATGGCAGATTTTTCTGTGGCCGTGCTGAGCCAGTTGTATTTCTGGTCTTCAAAATTCTGCAGCAGGAATTGTGATAATTGCTGCGGCTTTAGCTTTTCTTTCAAATAAGCGAATTTAGGGTTATCGAGATTTTCTTTGAGATAGCGGTAGAGGGCCAGCGCGTAAGTTGTATAGTACGTGGTGTAGAATTCCCCTTTCTCTCCTTTCACGAGAGGCCAGCCTCCATCCTCTGATTGAGCTTCGAGCAGGAATTTTATCCCTTTCTCAATATTTTTGTTGAATGGGTTCTCTGATAAAAGCATCAAACTTATTGTGGCAAATGCAGTTCCGTAAGTGGTGGACTTGTCTGCAATTGTCGTCTTGGATGACGGCCATCCGCCGTCGGCCAGCTGTTTGCTTTCTAGAAAAACGCGGGCTTCTTGAAGTTCATTAGACAGGGCATCTTCGCCAGCCAGAATTAATGCCTTGATTACATTACCAGTATAGCTTACCTCTGACTCTTGTGACTCATGGTTGAAGCCCCATCCATTTCTATCGCGGGCTTTGTTTTTCATCAACCAAGCCCGCGCTTTTTTCAGCGCAGGCTCTTTTGCTGTTTTCCTAATTGAGTAGAGGACTGAAAAGTTAGTCAAGTTGTAAGTGCTTGGAAAACTCGGCCAATATCCCTCCGCTGCCTGCTGTTTTTCAAGGAATGCTACCGCTTGCGCCAATTCCTCTTTACAAATTTTTGCGTTTGAAAGTGAAAGTGCGACTGCACGCCAGGCCCACATATCTAAGTGGTCTCTGTCTGTCAACACATGCTTCAAGCAAAAGTTCAGTGCTTTGCTCACAGCATTTAGTGATTTGTTGCTGTTTATCAGAACTAGGGCGCTGATAGCCTCAGGTGTCAGAACAATTTCTTTAAGGTAGTAAGGGGGTTCCTTGTGGCTAAATGTACCAGTTACAGACCAGGAACCATTGGGCGACTGGGATTTTTCTAGAAAGATACGAGCCTTCTCTAGCGCGACAGAGGTTGTTTTAATCTCCATATACCAAATAGGCTAAGTGGGTATATAAACTTAACTGAAAAAACTTTCAGCAGAATTCTCTTATATTCATTATTATACTTACAATTTGTGACTATTTTATGCCAAAAATAGCTGTCAGAAAACATAGGGTCCGGCATTTTGCTGCCGTAGATAGGTTTATCGCTGAAGTTGATAAGAAATACGGCGACAAAATTATTTCGATAATAGCGATGGGCTCTTGGGGAACAGAAGAAGCTACCGAAGAAGGCGACGTTGATCTTGAGGTGGTTTTTGATTCAGACTTTTTCAGGCCTGAACTAACTGAAGAACTTTGCAGCTTGACAAAGGAGCTTGGTCTTAAGGACAAGATTGAAGTCTGGGCTTTATCGCTAAATGACATTGAGAAACAAAATCTAAAGTTCAAAAATTATCCGAAAAATGTGTTGCTGAATCACTTGTCAGGCACAGGCCTTACGTTAAAAGGCGAGAACCTGCTGAAGCACTTGGAAGCCAAATACATTCCCGATAGTGAAATAGTTGAGCTTCTAGAGGTTGCCGAGAGGGATTTCGGACAGGGTAATCTTGCAAAGGCAGTTTTGAAGTCAGCACTTTGCTTGATTTATGAGAGAAATGGCAACAAACCACTGGAAATAAAGAATCTTCTTTATTACAGAAGCATCTCCGAGGCTGCGCAGAAATACTTAGACGAGAAGGACTTCGCGGTCGTATACAGAGCTTTAAGGGCAAAACGCGGGCTTGGCAAATTAGACAAAGCAGAGACAAATCGGTTTTTGAAAACTGTTGAGAAGAAGCTGAACACATTTTCAGCGAACTAAACAGCTTGGAATTTTTGCAGACTTGTGTTAAAGTTGTCATATTTTGCATTCATGTATATACCACGACTGTCTTAGTGATAGACATGGTGACGAAAAACACCGACAGTTTGGATGAAGGTCTGCTTCATAGAAAGCCGTCAGAAAGCCATACAATTGGCAAAAATCTTGACGTTCCTTCATCCTCAACTGTAAATTTGCCGAAGTTTTCGGCAATTCAGATAATAGGGCAAAATGATAACTAAAACCATGCAAACCGACAAACCTGTAATTGCGAATATGAAGCTGAGAAAGAAAGAGCTCGACATATTGATGTATCTCCGCAATAATGCTAGGCATACAGTGACTTCTATAGGTAGAAAATTAAACGTGCCAAGAACTACTGTATTTGAAAAGATAAAGAAGTTCAAGCAGGCAGAGCTTATCAGGAGATTTACTTGCATACCTGATTTCAACAAATTGGGCTACAGCATACACGCTTACGTCCTGTTCAAGTCAGAACCTTCGAAGAAAGAAGAACTGGGCGAAGGTTTGGCCAACTCGGCGCACACTAACAATGTTTTAAAATTGGGAAATGACTTTGACTTCATGGCCTCATTAGTGTTCCAAAACATGGAAGAAATGCACTCTTTCATCGACATACTGACTGGCAAGTATAATGTAAAGGACACTAAAGTTCTCTATGTAACTCGAGATTTGAAAAGAGAAGGCTTCATGTCTGGCGGCGTTGTCAAACCCGAGTTCGACGATACAGCTGAAGAGCTTTAGTCATTTTATCATTCACAGCTGAGAAATTGACGACTTTTTTCTGCAACGCCTAATATCTAGCCATTGTCAATTATTATGCATGTTGACAGACAAAGAACTGCGAATACTTCAGTTGTTGCGCGAGAATGCGCGCTACACTGTGACTGAAATTTCACGAAGGGTCGCATTGCCCAGAAGTACCGTTTATGAGAAAATAAAAAAACTTAAGCAGCTTGGCATAGTAAACAAATATTCCTGCCTTATTAATTTTAATCATCTTGGCCTTCCTATTAATGTTAATGTTTTGTTCAAGATAGATTCTGACAAGACTA
>DATEUM010000063.1:0-8402 GCA_035283085.1 Candidatus Nanoarchaeia archaeon | reverse complement strand
GGAAATTCCACAAACTTTATGCCGGCACGCATACAAGTGTGACAATTGCAAGAAAAACATCAAGGGAAAGAAGAAGTGCATCTTTTGCGAATATGCAGACAAGAGATGCCCAATAGGATGTTAGATGAAAAGAACTAAGGTAATAATTGCGGGTGCAGGAGGAAGAGACTTTCATAATTTCCTGGTTTACTTTAAGGAAAATCCCCTCTACGAAGTCGTCTGCTTCACTGCAGAGCAGATTCCTGGCATAGAGAAAAGGGTTTTCCCAAAACAACTCGCTGGGAAGTTGTATTCTGCAGATATTCCAATTTATCCGGAAAAAGACTTGGAGAGATTGATAAAGAAATTCAAAATCGATGAGGTCATCCTGAGCTACTCTGACCTGAGCTTTGATTACGTTGGAAACTTTTTCTCCAGGGTTTTAAGTGCCGGGGCCAATTTCAAATTATTAGGGCCTGATGCAACAATGCTTCACAGCAGCAAGCCGGTTGTTGCTGTCTGCGCGGTCCGTACGGGAAGCGGAAAATCACAGACTTCGAGAAAAGTCCTAAGGCTGCTAAGTGCCAAGGGCCTTAAGGTGGCGGTCGTGCGGCACCCGATGCCTTACGGCAATTTGCTGAAACAAGAAGTGCAGAAATTTTGCAGCTATTCTGATTTTATCAAGCACAAAGCCACTATGGAAGAACAGGAAGAGTACACAAAATACATTGAGATGGGCCACTGTGTCTATGCGGGTGTTGACTATAAGAAAATACTAAGGCTTGCAGAAAAAGAGTCTGATGTGATACTCTGGGACGGCGGAAACAATGACTTCCCATTTTACAAGCCAGACCTCCTGATTACGGTAACAGATCCTCACAGGCCGGGCCATGAGGTATTGTATTACCCCGGCGAAATCTGTTTCAGGATGGCTGGTGTAATTGTAATAAACAAGGTTGACAGCGCGAAAAAAGAAAATGTTTCTATCATTGAAGAGAACATCAGGAAACACAACCCTTCTGCTTTTGTAATAAAAGCTGCGTCCGCAATTTCTGTAGACAAGCCCAACTTGATAAAGGGAAAGACGTGCATTATCATAGGCGACGGCCCCACATTGACACATGGCAACATGCCTTTCAGCGCAGGCACTCTTGCCGTGAAGAAATACGGCGGCAAGATTGCAGATCCAAGGAGGTCTGCGGTCGGCTCCATAAAAAAAGTATTTGAAAAATACCCACACTTGAAAAACGAGCTGCCCGCAATGGGCTACAGCAAGCGGCAGCTGCTGGAACTGCAGAAAACTACTGAAAATTCTGATGCAGACATTGTTGTGGATGCGACTCCGGCAAATCTGATGAAAATCCTCAAAATAAGAAAACCCATGGTTGTTGTAGAGTACGAACTTGAAGAAATTGGAGCCAAAAACCTAAACAGGGTTCTGGATAACTGGCTGAGAAAACTTAAACTTGGGTAGTTCTAAAAGTTAGTATACTCTTATGATAGAAACTGTGTCTGTGTTGTCAAAAGCTATCTGATATACATCACTTTCGCTTTCATAATACCAGTATTCCACTGTGCTTCCTTTGGGTGTTGTGACTGTCTGCTTGTCAGCTGGCTCGCCGGCCAAATCAGTGACTTCGGATTTTGTCATGCCCTCTGTTATTTCTCCGGGCTTTCCATCTGATGCCTTCTCTGCAGGCTCTCCAGTCTCTTCAGCTTCTGCGCCTGTTACTGCGCCAGTAGCTGAGCCATCGTTGCCTGAAAAGACAAACATGCCCACTGCGAGGGCTATTGCGGCTAGAATGACCACGATGCCGATGAGAAAAAGCTTGCTCATATTTCGTCCTTTAACCTGTCATACAGATGCACCAATTTTTCCGCTTTCCTGATTATAAACTTTGTGCCGTTCGGCAGTACAATAGGCAGCTGCTCAAGGTCCTTGCATGAGTTGATGAATTTTTTCAAGTCAGTCAAAACCTCGAGGGAAAATGAAGGCACATCCAGCTCGAGGTAAAACCTATAGGGGTCAATTTCCTGCATCAGCCCTTCCACCCAGGTCGGCTTTATCTGTTTCTTGTTGAACCTGTATTTTCTCCACAAGTCTTTCAGCGTCAGAAGGTTGATTTTTTTCTTTTCACTGTCGGGAATGTCCAGCTTTACAAACATATTGCCATTATGAGGAAACAAAGGAATTTAAGTGTGTCGTAACTGTAACAAACACTACAAAATATTTAAATACGAGCGAAGACTTGGAAATTTATGGCCACTAGGAAAGGATACAAGAAAGCCAAAGGGCTTTCTATATCAGTAAAAATCTTCATTGCAATCGCAATTATATTGGGACTTGGTCTGCTTTTGGGCGGCTCTGAACGAACAGCATTGTTTCTAGCCCCAGGAGATACACCGACACCTACTAGTGCAGATTTTGGAATTTCAAGACCAACTCCTACTTGTATGGGCCCACCGCCTTACTGTGATGGACGTATGACATTAAGCAACCCGAGCACTAGTACAGTCAGTATGAACGTTAAAGTCGACGTAAGAGATAGCGCAACTAACAGCGCACTATACACTAGTCAAGTACCAGTTTCTGTTACGCCCGGAACAAACAACTACCAAATACCTTACGGCAGCTACAAGTTCTCAACGAGCAAAAGCTACAAAGTTTCAGTTACAATCAGCCCGTCTGGAAACTTCCGAGATCCGAACCAGTCTAACAACGTTTTAAATTTCCAGTATAGTCCAATAACCACAACTGCTACAATACAATAGCTCTAAATAGTTGAGCCTGGAAAATCCTTTTATTAGTATGCTTCTTAGTTTTGTTTAGCGGCTGCATTCAAGAGCAGCCTCAAACTGGAGAGATTCCTCAGGATACTGAAATGGCAAAACAAAGAGTCACATTCACTGCATCTGACGGCGTAATGGTAGTCGGTGATTACTGGCTGTCTGATTCTCCCAGGGCAATCCTTTTGCTGCACATGATGCCTTCTGACAGGTCTAGCTGGAAACCAATAACAGAGGACTTGTGGAGGCTGGGATACAAAGTATTGGCAATTGACTTGAGGGGACATGGAGAAAGCACAAGGCAAGGAGCCAAAACTTTGGACTACAATAAATTCTCAGATGCTCAACACCAGGAATCAATCAAAGATGTTTCTGCTGCTGTGGAATTCCTCAAGTCCAAGGGAGCGAAGAATTTCGCAATTGTGGGCGCGTCCATAGGGGCTAACCTTGCGCTCACTTATGGAATAGAAGATTCCTCAGTCAAAACAATCGTTTTGCTGTCTGCAAGCTTGGATTATCATGGTGTCAAGACGGAGGATGCTGCAGCAGAATTCAATAAGCCGATGCTTATTGTGGCTTCTGACGATGATGATTATTCTGCAGAAAGCACTCAAAGGCTTTCAGAAATTTCCCAGAAGTCCCAGCTAAAAACTCTGCATAACATGGGCCATGGGACGCAGATGTTCAACTCTGCGGAGTTGAAGCCATTGATACTTGACTGGCTGCGGGAAAATCTATAGCTCATCAGGTGGGCGAAAAGCTTAATAAGACCCACCGTCATAAGGAGCTATGGAAAATCAATTCAAGGCAGAACTTATATTGGATGAGAAAGGTCGCATAACTATACCCTCTGAAGTTAGAGAAAAACTCAAAACAAAAACATTTGTCTTGCTTATGCGAGACAATTCAGTCCACATCGTACCCAAAATTACACTCAGGGACTTAGAAGGTTTTGCGCCTGGACTAACAACTAAGGACTTGCGCGATGAAACCGACCGCACTATTTGATTCTTGGGCTTGGATAGAAATATCCAATAAGTCAGACAAGGTCTATAAACTGAGAAAGTATTACGGTCATAGCATCATTATATCTACCATAAACTGCTTAGAGGTTTATAGTAAACTGTCGCTAGAAAACCCAGCTCGAGCCGACGAATTTGTAGATTATATGTTAGAAATTGCTGAACCCATCTGGGTTTCTCAAGACCTGGCTATAAGGGCGGCGCAATTTAAACGAAAATACAAGTTTTCCATGGCTGATGCCATAATTCTCGCAACTGCTGAATATGCAGGGGCAAAGCTAGTCACAGGCGACCCTGATTTCAAAGATGTTTCAGAGGTCGCAGTAGAGATTATTTGAGTCTCTGATTCTTCTATATTGAAGCATTTGTTTTGCCATATTACCAACTTTCCTAGGGAAGGGCAAAGCTAAAATAGAACTACCTGACTATTGCTGCTGATAATGGCTTCGACCTTTATTTCAACGCAAACAAAATCTATAAGATTTTGTTGCACAGCAAAATTACCAATTTTGCTTGTGTTAGCTAAAACAGCCGTATTTGAGGAGGTATTGAAATAAATGTCGATTAAAGTAAAGGAAGTTCCTGGCCCAAAAGCCAAAAGGATTGCCGAGTTCTACAAAAGGTATGCCGCCAACACCAGTTTCGAGTACCCTCTTGCCATAAAGTCTGGCGAGGGCGTCTACATACAGGATGTTGACAACAACTGGTTTCTGGACTTTAATGCGCAAGTCGCTTCCCTGGCTCTCGGCTACAAGCATCCAGCAATAACTGCGGTGCTGAAGAAATATGCGGAAATCGGCGGCCACAAGATGGCAGGCCAGGATTTTTACAATGAAGAGGCTGCTGAGCTCACAAAAGCGCTTCTGGCAATCGTGCCAAAAAACCTGAGGAAAGTCTTCCTGGTAAACAGCGGCGCAGAGGCAGTCGAGAATGCCATGAAACTCATCTGGAGAAAAATCGGCCCAATTGCAGGGCTGTCTTTTTCCGGTGCGCTCCACGGCCGCACTATCGGAGCCTTGTCATACACGCACTCAAAAGCAGTCCAGAAGAAAAACTATCCTGAAGTGCCGCACCACATCTTGAAATTCTGCACTTCCGACAACGACCCTGAAATAAATGAACTGGAAAAATTTATTGCTACCGGAGGAAAGCCCTCGTTTGTAATTATAGAGCCTATGCAGGGAGAGAGCGGATACCAGCCCGCATCAAAAAAATTCCTGCAAAATATCAGGAAAGTTACAAAGGCGAACTCCATACCGTTGATTGTTGATGAAATACAGTCCGGTTTGGGAAGAACTGGAAAATGGTGGGCCTTTGAGCATTACAAAATCGAGCCTGATTTCATAACATCTGCAAAACATCTGCAGGTCGGAGCTGTAATTTTCCCAAACGAATACAATCCTTCAGAAAAAAGTGCAATTTCTACAACCTGGGGCGGCGGCCACAGGATTGATCTCGCTGTTGGGGCTGCAACGATACAGGCAATAAGAAAGCAAAAACTTCTTGACAACGCCACAAAAATCGGCGATTTCATTGGGAAAAGGCTGAAGGAATTGCAGAAAGAGCTGCCCAAACTTGTAATTGACACGAGAGGCATTGGGTTAATGAGAGCCATAGAATTACCATCTTCAGACATACGCGATAAAGTAATACAACAAAGCTTCAGAAAAGGCTTATGCCTTCTTCCGTGCGCAGAGAGGGCGATAAAAATTGCGCCGCCTTTGATAATCAAGCAGCAAGAGGCTGACGAAGGCTTAAATATTCTGGAATCTGTAATCAGAAGCGTATAGATGGCCACATTCAGGCGAAATAATACGCCACACTTAGCTATATTGGGCGTTTTTGCGGCAATAGCCTTGTGGCTCGTGTTCAAAGGCCTGAGCACGGCAGCGATTGGGTTCTACCCTGACATAGCAATCCACATTGTCATTTTGATAACGCTTTACTTCTTCCGCGGCACATTGCAAATGACGCCGGTGACATATGCCCTTGTTGTTGCCAGCATGCTCCTGCACGATTTCGGAATTCTCGGCTTTTATGGGGACAGCCCCTTGCCTTTGCGATGGGACACTGTAACGCATCTCGCCGGCGGTTTTGCGGCCGCATTCCTGTTCTTTGGATTTTTCAAACAATGGATGACCCCAAAGCCAAAATCAAAAAAATACTGGCTCCTGGCAACAGTCTTCTTTGCAGCATTCGGAGCCGGAGCGCTGGTTGAAGCAAATGAGTTCTGGGGCTACCTGAGATTGGGGTTTGGAGAAGGAACATTCTATTTCGGAACTGGCGACACCTGGCCGGGAACGGGCTCTGATGTGGACAACATAAATGTTGTTGGCGGCGGATGGATAAATACCGGCTATGATTTGACATACAATGTGATAGGAATTCTGCTCGGCATCACGGCGAGCCTGCTCGCCGAGCTCGCAAACGCTTATTGGCGGGTCCGCAAAACAAGGTTTCGCAAGAGAAAGAAGAAAAGAAACTGACCTGAGTAAACCTTTTATACCAAACTGCAAAGTGATAATAATGGCCAAGTCTGTCACAATATTTACGACGCCGGCCTGCGTCTACTGCAAGATGGCAAAGGAATTTTTCAAGAAAAACAAGGTGACATACAGGGAACTTGATGTTTCAAAGGACGACAAGGCCCTCAACGATATGGTGGATAAGAGCGGCCAGATGGGCGTTCCAGTCATAACAGTGGATAAGGAAGTAATAATTGGATTTGATGAAGCTAAATTAAGAAAAGCGCTCGGCCTTAAAGGCTAGATTAAATCATGTTAATCAGAGGAGGTAAAAATGCAAAACAAGTTTTTGGTGTTAATAGCATTGTTCGCTTTAGCTGTGGTGCTGAGCGGCTGCATTAATTATGGGCAGCAACAGACACCGTCTCCAACGCCTACTCCGACACCGACGCCCACGGGAGAAGTAAAAGAGTTTACAATCGATGAAAAAGCATTCGCCATAACGCCAGCGACAATAACAGTGAACGAAGGCGACACTGTAAAGTTGACTGTGATAAGTGAAGACATACAGCACACGTTTACAATAGACGAGCTGGGCGTTAATGAACCCATATCTGCTGGCGCTGCAAAGACTTTTGAATTTGTTGCGAGCCAGAAAGGAACGTTCAAGTATTACTGCGCAGTTGATGCCCACAGAGCTCAAGGAATGGAAGGCACAATAACTGTTCAATAATTTTTCTTCTTTTTATTTAAACTTTTTCCTCTCTACGTATTCAAAGGCCTCAAAAGCAGCCGCTACGCCTTGCGCAACCCCCGTTATGACTTGCTTGTATTTATCATCCGTAACATCCCCGGCCGCATAAAGGCCTGGAACATTTGTTGTTGAATGCCTGTCTACAATAATTTCACTCTCTTCGTTTAACTTTGCTCCCAATTTCTTTGCAAAATCAGAAAATGGTATGGCACCAATCTCAACAAAGACGCCATCACACTTGAATTCCTTTGAGCCCTTGTAAGGTTTATCAAAAACTACCCCAGTAACGAATTTATCGCCCTTTATTTCAACAACATTTGTGTTGTTGATAATCCCTATCTTTCCAGCCCTGATTTTTTCCTCCACCCTAGTCATATTAATCGGCTCAGGGTGTATCTCCTCTTTCCTGTAGACAATGTAGACTTTCTTGGCGTGCTGCGTCAGGAATAATGCTTCCTTTGCAGCAGAGTCAGAGCCTCCAACAACAATTACGATTTTGTTTTTGAATAGTATGCCGTCGCAGGTAGCACAATAGCTAACCCCCTTCGATGAAAACTCTGCTTCACCGGGAACTTTAAGCTTCCTTCTCGAGCTTCCAAGAGCATACAAAATAGTTTTCCCCTCATAAGTCCCTACGGTCGTCTTGACTGTAAACTTGCTGTCAGACTTCTTGACATCTGTAATCTCTTCCTCTCTTATCTCAATGTTATCTGGGTAATCACGCGCGTGCTCGACAAACATATCAAAAAATTCTGGGCCTGTTGCCCTTTTAATGCCCGGATAGTTTTCAACAACATGCGTGGTCGCGATTAAGCCGGTGAGCTGTTTTGTCAATACCAAAACAGACATGTTAAATCTGGCGGCATAAATTGCCCCTCCCAATGCACTTGTACCGCCGCCGAGAACAATCAAATCATAAACCTTCTTGGCCATTAAATTGAGAAAGATAGAAGAGTATAAAAAACAATCGCCCCTGTTTTACAAATGCTGTTCACGTTTTGGGAGATAACTCAAATTCTTATTACCATAGTGGCAGTAGGCTTCATCTTCTCCGGCATAATCAAAAGGCCACAAGTGGTTGATGACTTGCTCAGCATCGATGTCAAGCCTTGGTGGCACGACTTGAAGTATGCTGCAATGATTGCAGCTCCTGCTGTGCTGCTGCACGAGTTTGCGCATAAATTCCTGGCCCTAGGATATGGTTTTGAAGCTGTTTACAATGCCAGCTTCTGGGGCCTCGGCATAGGAATATTTCTGAAAATGCTTGCCCCCGGATTCCTGTTTTTCATCCCCGGCTATGTTGCAATCTCCGGCATTGGTACAAGTTTGCAATTTGCCTTGGTGGCACTAGCAGGGCCTCTTACGAATTTGATTCTCTTTGCAACCTTTTGGCTT
>DATEUM010000062.1:0-2617 GCA_035283085.1 Candidatus Nanoarchaeia archaeon | reverse complement strand
TCTTCCCTCTTTCAATCCTATTGTGGCCGTATTTCTGTAATCTCGCTCTGGACTCTGCGTCTGACAAGCCATGTTTTGAAACTACAAGCTTCCTGAGAGCTTCCTCAGGAGTCTCCTGGTAATATTCTGTGGCCATTGATTATAATGGCGGCACGCCGAGGTGGACTTACTCCACAACTAGCTGTTAATCCTAAAGCCAGCTCCATACAGTATCTCTAAAGCACACCAAAACTAAGTTACCGCTGCACCCTTCCGGGCCTGACGGGATTTCCTAATCTTAGCGTCCAAAGAGGCTGTACTTCGACGCCAAACACCAGGACAGCCAGCCGCATAAGCAGCCGCTCCCAAAGCTTCGCTTCTCGCTAAAGGGAATTTCGAGTAACAGCCTCTCCCTAGCAGGCCAAGCTACCGCCAAGAATATTGTTCAGCAGAGGCTATAAAAGCGTTTTTAAACGAAGCTTTCAACACAAAGAAATGCTGGGGTGGCCCAAATAAATCTCGATAACTGAGATTTAGGGTAGCCTGGTACGGCGCGGGATTGCTAATCCCGTTTCCCGCAAGGGATTTGTGGGTTCAAATCCCACCCTCAGCGCTCATGATATGAAAGCCTATCTAACCTGGGGTGTTGGCTATGGAACTAAAGTCATAGCCATGCAGAACGCCCAAGCAGCTGCCAACATTGGCAATATCAAAATCAAGAAATTAGAGAAATTAGAAATTCCAAAGTGTGAAGTTATTGAAAGCAAGAAAGAATTAGGAAAACTCAAGGGGGAACATTCTGGAATTGTTCTTCAAAACTGCGCTAAAGGCGAAGTTGCAGCCGCATTAGCACTGGCAGTTGCGGATGGAAAAATTCTCATAGGTCATGGCAAGGCAGGAGGCCTAGTAAAAGCTGAGAGGCTTGCAGATGCTGAGATGAATAAGTCTATGAGAGACCAAAAGCTTACTTCTGAAGGCATCAATTATCACATAGCTGCCGATGCGCAGCCTGTGAAAAACCAGTTCAGCTGCGCTATTGTTGCTTTGGTTTTAGTAGAATAGATAGAAAGGCTTTATAATAGATTTTTAGTGCTTTATTTCATGGAGACGTAGCTCAGCCTGGGAGAGCACATTAGCCAAAAGCTAAGCTCAAACGACTGAAGTCGTCCAGGCAGATATCGTGGTGAACTCGCTCAAGATTCTTGGCGAATCCACAATCGGGTGTTCAAATCACCCCGTCTCCACTCATTCTTTTCAGAAAACAATTCTTTATATTCTGTAATTGTGTTTGAATGTTTTTAATGGAAGTTAACGAGGCCAAGGAACTTAGAGTCGCGCCTATCAAGAACGGGACTGTTATTGACCACATAACGGCTGGCCAGGCCTTTAATGTCCTGAAAATCTTGGGCTTAAGTTCTGATGTGCCAAATACAGTAACTGCATTGTTGCGAGCACCCAGCCAAAAACAAAAATTCAAAGACGTTGTCAAGATTGAAGACCGCGAACTGACTTCATTGGAGATCAATAAAATAGCAGTTATCGCTCCAGAAGCTGTTTATAACATAATAAGGGATTATGCCGTTGCTGAGAAACATGCAGTTAAAGCTCCAGATACCTTAATTGATATTTTGCGCTGTGGCAATCCGAACTGCATAACAATTTCTGGGACAAAATGGTCAAAAGAAGCATTAGAGGGCAAGCCTTGGCAGCCAAAAGAACCGGTTTCGTACAAGATGAAAAGGTTTATCGACAAGGAACAGCCTAACAAGTATATCTATGAGTGCCATTATTGCGAGCGCCGAATAGAAGATAATCTAATGGAATATTTACTCTAAGTCAAGCCCAAGGGCAAATTGCTTGCCTTTTTCTGTTACAAAAGAATAGTACGGCCAGAAGGCTTGCTGCAGCCTCTTGCCTGATGTGTGAAAAACTTCTGCATAATCGCTGGCTAGGGTTTGCATCTTCTTCCTCTTTGCTGCTGCAATAAAAAATTTCAACAGTAGATCGGGTCTTTGATGCATGACAAATTTCCTGCTGGCTTCTGTTTTTGCCTGCTGCACCCCTACCAAAGCCAAGTATTTTGCATAAACAAAAAATCTCCAGTGCTGCCTTCTCCTTATCCTGCTTAGAAATCTGTCAGCGTCAGCCAAGCTTCTGTAAGCAAATGCCAGGTCTTCCCTTTTGCTGTATTCTAAAGGCAAATTATGGTCTAACCATAACATCATTTCCTCCAGGTCATCTTCCACATAATCAAACATCCTTATCACAGCATCTGTGTCGAAAGATTTGAAAACAAATTTCAGGATTGTAAACAAAGTCTCTTTCTGTTCCCTTCCCCATAACACCAATTCTTCCTTTGTCAGCGATTTATCTTTGCTAGTAAGCATCTGCAAGTCATTTATGGCTGCGCGAAGGTCGCCGTTTGCAGAAACTGCGAGCGTCTGCAATGCTGCCTGCTCATACTTTACCTCTTCCTTGAGAGATATCTCTTTGAGTTTTCCAAGGATTTCCAAAGTAGTCAGGGGCTTCAATTCAACAAGGTCGCATTCCTTTCTCAAAGCCTTTAATTTGTCAGCATAAGCGTCATTTGCCGTCATCAAAATAGGAAACTTGCTTTCCTTCAGCACATCAACTATTG
>DATEUM010000061.1:0-4181 GCA_035283085.1 Candidatus Nanoarchaeia archaeon | reverse complement strand
CCTTATGATGAGAGATACAATCTGAACAGAGTTCAGATGTACAGCTGAAGCACACTTCAGCTTGTAACCCCGTAGCTACGTTTCTACAACTTCCTGAAACCTTTCTCCAATTCCACTGAGAAATTATCATCAAAGTCTTCTGAATCATGGCTCCTTCTTGCTTTCAGGGCCCTGTAGAAGACCTTTTTCTCGTTTATTTTGGCTATTTTCCTGTGCTTTGCCCTGTTGTTGAGCTTGATGAGCTTGTCAGGATCGCTCTCTGTTAACCTTCTGGCTGCCCTGTGGTAAGTCCTGTATTCAGGATGGGATGCCCTCATTACAGAGCGGAGAATCCTCCTCCTTTCCTTGAGAGATTTATTTATCAAAAGAGCGTTCAATGCCTTGTATCCGACGTGTTCGCAGAAGACCTCTTCTCCGACTCCATCGCGCAAATGGCATAAGCTGTGGCCTATTCCGTGCAATAAATACTGCAATGAAGCCCATTTCTTTCTCTTTAACAATGCTGAATTGAGGCACACGTATTTCTTGTTGCCTTCCTTTATGAAAAGCTCATTTGCAGCCTCTTTCCTCGAGAAAGGATAGACCCTGAAGCGGATTGACCTTAATTTGTGGGGTTTTGTCCTGGCAGCTTTGGCAATCGCACCTAGGTTTTGTTCCAAGGTTTTTGCCAGAGATTTAGCCCTAGGAATATGTTGCCTAGGCAAGTCCCTTGTCTTGAAATTAAGCTCTCCAGTTCGCATCGTAAATAGTGTAGCCTAGAAGACCACACAAGCACCAGATAAATCTGAATTTAAGGCTATAAATACTTGCCTACAGCGTCGCTGTAGGTCGGTTTTGAAGGGTGGCTATTTACCGCAAAACCGTAAACTTTATATATAAAAGTGTGTATAAGTATGTATGATTAAGCTTGAGGATTTGGCCCTTATAAACAAGCGTTTCGCCGATGGGAAAATAAGGAATCAGAGCAGCCTGGAGTACGCATTGACGGTTGTAAACGAGACAGAGGACTGGACCAGGCAGCTTGCCCACCTCATTCGCTCAATTATAGTAGACCACGCCTTTGAGGAAGGCAACAAAAGGACAGGCGCCTATTTGCTAGTAAAGTTTGCATCAGAAAGAAAGCTTGTAGTCGACCAGCAAAAGGTCTACAACCTCGTGCTTTCGATAGCAGCAAAGCCTGTTTCTGACATCGAAAAGTTGAGAAGGATGGTGAAAAATGCGCTTGTATGACGAAAGCATATTCGAGGAGTATGCGGAACTGTTTGAAGCCCTTGCAGAGTATGATAAAACGGGCGTAAAGAAAAAATTGACTTACAAAATCCGGGCCAATTTTACATTGGATAATGATTTGCTGTTGAAATTCAAGAAATACTGCAAGGAAAAAGGTTTCAAAATGTCTTCGATACTAGAGAGGCATATCAAAGAAGAGCTCAGGAAGGCGGGCTAGAAAGGCTTAAAATGGTATATTTCTATATGGAAGTATGGTCTGGAAAACTGTTGAGGAAAACCATTTCGGAGCCAAGTCTGACTTAGAAGTAAAACTCAACAAAACAAAAGAAGACACGCTTAAGGAAGGCTACGCATTGAGCCACGTTGACAGGGATACTTGGCCAAATCAAGATATTTTCTATTTTGTCTACACCAAAACTGAAGAACCCGAAGTCAAGCTTTTGACAGCTCAGCTGCACAGGAGGCAAAATAAATATTCACTTTTGGTAAACCAAGGCTCCATGGAAGATTTCAAAGCGGCCAGGGGATTTATCTGGAGAAATTATCAGGGCCGGCAGGGAATAGAGAAACAGCTTGCCGAATTGAAAAAAGCAAAGGAACAGAACTAGCACATCTCGCTGAATTTTTTAGCGATACACTTTTAAATCCAATTTCTGACTCGATTTTTGATGGCAGCTATCAAGGACATAGCCATAAAAGTACAGGAATTGATGAACAACCCTGCCCAGATTCGCAATATTGGCACTTGTGCGCACATTGATCACGGCAAAACTACTTTATCTGACAATCTTCTAGCTGGAGCAGGAATGATTTCTGAAGAGCTAGCTGGAAATATCCAGGCGATGGACTATGACCCGCAGGAAAAAGCCCGCGGAATTACAATAAATTCTGCCAATGTTTCCATGGTTCATATTGTCGACGGAAAAGAATTTCTGATAAACTTGATTGACACGCCAGGCCATGTAGATTTTGGCGGCGAGGTCACAAGGGCGATGAGGGCCATCGATACCGCCATAGTATTAGTGGACGCTGTTGAATCAATTATGCCGCAGACAGAGACTGTTTTGCGACAAGCTTTGCGCGAGGGAGTCAAGCCAGTTTTGTTCATAAACAAAGTTGATCGTTTGATTAAGGAATTAAAATTGCCGCCAGAGAAGATGCTAGAAAGATTTACTGCAATTATTAATCAGGTTAATAAAATAATTCAGGGACTGGCGCCGAAAGAATTCAAGAATAAATGGCAAGTAAATGTCCAGAACGGCTCGGTATGTTTTGGCTCTGCAAAACACCGTTGGGCCTTGTCAATCCCATACATGAAAAAGAAAAACTTTACACTCAAGCAGGTAACAGATGCCTATGCTTCTGAAGATTCTTGGGCCAAATTAGGAAGGCAGATACCCTTGCACGAGGCAGTTTTGGACATGATCGTCCTGCACGGGCCCAACCCAAAGCAATCGCAGGCCTACAGGATACCCATCATATGGCACGGCGAAACTGAGTCCGAGATCGGCAAATCCCTTCTCTCTTGCGACCCAAATGGCGATACAGTTTTTATCGTTATAAAGGTCATAGTGGACCCGCAGGCAGGGGAAGTTTTTACAGGAAGATTATTCGCAGGAAAAATCACCAAAGGCACAGAGCTTTATTTGAATACTATGAAAACCAGGGAAAAGGCGCAGCAGGTTTTCATCTACAAGGGTGCACAAAGAATCCCGATTGATACAGCAATTGCAGGAAACATAATTGGCGTTGTTGGATTGAGGAATGCTGGCTCTGGAGAAACGGCTTCAACAAATGAAATGACTCCTTTTGAGGCCATCAAGCATTTGTTCGAGCCTGTTGTCACAAAGGCCATTGAGTCAAAAAATCCAAAGGACTTGCCGAAACTAATTGAAGCCCTCAAGGATATTGCAAAGCAAGACCCAACTATCGCAATCAGCATAAATGAAGAGACTGGCGAGAATCTCATTGCAGGACTCGGGGAACTGCACCTGGAAATCTGGGAATACAGGATAATCAACGATAAGGGCTTGCAGATAGTTACGAGCCCGCCAATAGTGGTTTACAGGGAAACTGTAAAGCAAACAGCAAAAGACATCGAAGGCAAGTCGCCGAACAGGCACAACAAGGTATATGTCACTGTTGAGCCTTTGCCTGAATCTGTTGCTTCTGCGCTGAAAGAAGGCAAGATACCAGAGATCAAGATCAAAAAGAGAAAGCGCGAAATAGAGGATGCTTTGGTCGAAGCTGGCCTCGACAAGGACGAGGCAAGACAAGTTGTCCAGATTTACAAAGGCAACCTGTTGATTGAGTCTACTCGCGGCTTGGTCCATATTGGCGAAATCATAGAAATGGTCATGGAAGCTTTTGAGGAAATTTCAAAAGCGGGGCCGATGTGCAAGGAGCCATGTTTCGGGCTTAAAGTAAAACTCACAGATGCAAAACTGCACGAGGATGCAATCCACAGGGGCCCGGGGCAGATGATACCTTGCACAAGGCAGGCAATAATGAATGCCATGTTAGTAGCAGGCGACATTCTCTACGAGCCCAGGCAGATAATCAGGATTGATATTCCTACGGAATACCTCAACGAAACTACAAAACTTGTTGCGGGCCGCAGAGGGGAACTGCAGGAAGTCATACAAGAGGAAGCTGCAGCAATTGTCAAGGCAAAAATTCCAGTCAATGAAATGTTCGGATTTACTGCAGCACTAAGGTCAGCAACATCAGGAAGAGGCGCCTGGTTCTTGTCAGACCAGGTATTCGAAAGGCTGCCAAATGACCTGCAGCTTCCAACAATAAGAAAGCTCAGGGAAAGAAAAGGCCTGCCTCCAGACTTGCCGAAACCGCAGTTTGACTAAGAAGATGCAATACTGCGCAACTAATGTTGTTTTGAAAGCTCTAAAGCCTTGAGAGATTCACCATCGACAGCCAAAAAATATGCCAAAATA
>DATEUM010000060.1:0-3055 GCA_035283085.1 Candidatus Nanoarchaeia archaeon | reverse complement strand
ACAATAAACAACTGCTCCAAAAATTCCGGCAGGTGCTCCTGCAATGCCAGCATCAGCGAGTTTATTGCTGAATCATCAAGATTATGCGTCGGCTCGTCAAGTATGAGGATATTAAACTCCGGGGCCAGCACTTTTGCAAATGCCAGCCGCAAAGCAAGGGCAGCGAGCATCCTTTCCCCGCCAGAAGCAAATCCTGCGACATTCACCCAGTCGCCTTCTCCTGCCCTCAACTGAAGGGTATAATCTGTATCGCTCGCCTCAAGCTGAATTGAATTCCATTTCTCATAAGGATACAATTTAACCCATAAGGACGACATGACATCATTTACGGCAGTTATCAACTCTTTTCTCAATTGCTCCTGCGCTATCAGCAAGGAATTCTTCAGCTGCTGCAGGAATTCTATTTTTCTCACAATAGCTGAGACCTCCAGCAAAAGATGCTCAGCTTGCTTTTGCTTTTTGGCCAATTCATTAAGCCGCTTCTGCTTCTCCTCGATAACAAAACCGATCGATCTTGTTCTGGCAGAGAATTCTTCATAGCGCTTGAGGGATTCCCTGAATCTGCTTTCAGCCCCTTCCAAAATTGTTGCATCAGATTTTGACTGAAGCTTTTCCTGTATCTCCCCTATTTCACTCTCGTACTGCTGCTGCTTTTCCTTTAGTTCGGCAATATGCAGCTGGTCTTTTATCTGGGCTTCAAGTTTCACAAGGCTCTGCAGCTCTGCCTCTGTGCCGTCGAAGTCCTTTTTCATGGCATTAAGTTCTTTGCTTCCGCTGCTTAGCTTTTCCTCCGCAGCTGATGACTGTTCCTGCAAGCTCTCTTTTTGCTTCAGAAAGTCAATTTCCTTCTTTATGTCTCTCATCAAATCCTCGCTTTGGTTGACATAATCTGCGATTCTCCTTTTCTGCAGCTCCAGGTCTGTTTTCTGGTTCTTCATCTGCTCCACAGCCCTGGCAATCTCAAAAATCGCATTCTCTCTTTCTGTAGTAAGTCTTTCCTTAGTATCCAGTTCAAGTTCGCGAGAGCAAGTGGGGCAGACGCCTTCTGCAGTCTTCAGTTCCTCAAGATGTTTTCCCAGCAGCCTTGCCTCGCTTTCTTTTGCAGCTATGCCCTTGTCGAGATCCCTTAGCTCCCCGTCAACCCTATCGAGCTCTTCCTTTGGTTTTTCCACACCAAATTGCTGGACGAGCTGTTCAAATTCTATCTTTAGTATGGATATTTTCTCCAGCTGGATCTGCAAATCAGCAAGTTTGCTCTCCAAAACACTGGCCTGCCTTTCCAGAGACACTACATCCCTGCTCAACAAGTCTATCTTCCGCCTCAACTCTGATTTATAGTTCTCAAGTGCAGAGAACTTGCCCTGCACGTCCATTAATTTTGACTTTAGCTCAATCTGGCTCATTACGGGCTCTTTTACCTTCAGCTTTATTTCATTTATTTCCCTTACAAGCAGCTTTTGCCTCTCCTCAAGTTTAAAGTACATATCAAATTTTGTCTTTATATCTTTCAGCTTTATGTCTGCTTCTGCCTTTTCTCTTTCCGCATCCACAAGTTTTCCGCTGATGGAAGACTTTTCTTCCTTGAGGCTTAACATTTCAGCCTCGATTTCATGCAAAAGGTCAGTCAATTTATCCAGCTCGAAGCTCTGGGCGAGCCTTTCGAGCTCCGCCTTCTTTGTATCAAGCTTGTTTGCAAGTTTCACTGCAGATTTCCTTGCAGCCTCAAATTTGTGCAAGTTCATCAATTCATCCAATCGAGTCTTCCTTTCCTGCGGATTCAGCTGCAAGAACAAATCGATTTCATTCTGTTTCGCATACACCGTTCTCAAAAATGTGTCTTCATCCAGTTTCAGGATGTTTTTCATGAAAGCGGTAGCTTGTGTAGGATTAGTTCCGGCAAGCAAAATGCCATCGCCATCCCTGACTGTTCCTTCAGAGCCTTTGCTTGTTATTACTCTCTGGACTTGGAAATCTTTATCCTCAAAGCTTAGCCCCAGTTCAATAGAAGCAGAACCTTCAGAATTCCTTCTCACAAGCTCTGAAACCTTCACATCCCTTCTCTTTATTTCAGGAACAGAGCCGAACAGGGCAAAACAAATGGCTTGCAACACACTGCTCTTACCGGCGCCCATAGGGCCGACAAGGACGGTGATGCCTTTCTTGAATTCCAGCTCTGTCTCTGCATGGGATTTCCAGTTCTGCATCTTGATTCTGCTAATCATAAAATCTCCTCAACCTTGTCGAGCTCCTCCTCTACCAATAGATAGAAAATTTGCTCAAGCTTTTGGCTATCTATTTGGTTTGTAAGATTTTTCTTGATTAGTTCCAGGCCTAAGTGATCGATGGAAATCTTTTTCTCCTTTAGGTCTTTCAGAAGAGAAGTTTTTTCTGCAGAATCCGCGCTGTTTAAATCACTCTTGTCTATATCCAGTATTGCAGAATCCTTGCAGTCGCCGTAAATTCCTGACAAGTTCACATCCGAGGGCTTGAAACCTGCTGCAAGAGTTCCTTTCAGCTTGACTTTAATCATTGGCTTCGAGTCTGATTTAATCTGCAGAGCCTTCTTCAATGCCTCAGAAATATTCAATTGTATCTCTGCGGGCCTCCTGTCCTTAACATCAAGAAGGATGTAGTGCGCCGGCCTTGTTTGGATTGGCTTGAAATCTATCTTCTTCAGCTTCTTCTCGTGCGGCAGGTCTATCATAAAGAAGCCCTTTTCCCTGCTCGCTTCCTTCTGGTTCAGCTGTGTCACGACCAATGAGCCAGGGATTATTATCGGAGCTTTTGATTTCGGATGCTCATCCTCATACCGCCAGTGAAAGTGGCCGAACAAAAAGATATCAAACTTTTCAGAAAGGTCAGAGAACTTGATGTAATTTCCTTCAACAGGAATTAACTCTGCAAGATTTTGGTGCAGAAGCATGACATTATGAGAATTATCAAAAGGCTCTGGCTTCAAGCTCAACAATGCATCCCTGCTGTAGTCTTCAGGCACACCAGAAAGGCCATGGAGACCAATCTTCTCGTAGCCAACTTCTACAAGAATAGATTCCGC
>DATEUM010000059.1:0-24087 GCA_035283085.1 Candidatus Nanoarchaeia archaeon | reverse complement strand
CCTGCTAGCAAGACCACGCCAGCTAGAAGCGCAACTAAAATCCAATTCATCCTAACAACCTCCTACCATGCTTCCGCCAGTCGCGCCCTTCTCAATTCCCCTATACTTGTTGGAAGCAAGGTTGATGTAATTCATTTCTATGCCCTGTTGTTGCATAACTTGGGCCTTCTGTTCGTGTACCCCTGGGAAAAAGAGGACTTTCCATTTTCCCATCTCCTCAAGTATCTGTTCATCAGAAAGCTCTGGATGTTCAGTCAGCAGGTACTTTGCAAGGCCTCGCATCGCATAGCTGTGCGCGCATCCGCAGGCTGGCTGGCCGTTCTCAAAAATTATGGCCTTTGCACCGCAGCAGTATTCACAGCTTATCTGTGACGCAATATCGATGTATCTCTGTTGCAAATCTCCGCTAAGAGTTATGGATTTGTCCAAATTTGCAAGCTTTCCTATTGCCGCATTTGCGCTCTGAGGATTATCTGCAGAGACATCATCATAGCTGACGTCTAGCTCAGCGCCATATACTGCAGGAATTCCTGTAGGCAGAACACTTAAAGCTGATGCTGCATTGCTCAGGGCGTTTGTAACGCTACCGCCTGTACTTGATTGTGCCGCACTTACAACGTTTGTATTCCCAATGGACAGGATTTGCATCTCATTAAAGGCCAGAATTCCTATGGCTGCAACAAGCAAAATCATCACCAAAGGCTCTGCCTTAACTTTTGTCTTTGCCTTTTCTTCTGGCTTATCCATGCATTTATTACATAGAAACAGCACTAATACATACTGATGAAACTAGTTTCACATTAAATTACTCAAACTTGCTCTCTACATCCAGCTTTATAGGGTTAGTTAGGCAATAGACACCTGGACATCTTTCTCTCGCCAGGATTGCTATCTCTTTAAGCTTGTCTTTATTACCTTGGCTTGTTGCTTCTACAATAAATTTAACATTCTCAACAATTGGTTCGTCACTCAAGCCCAGCGCCTTTGCTAAATTTACTTTATTCTCAGCGGATACTTTTAGTTTTTGTAACTCTATACCCTTCTCAGCAGCTATTGAAACAAATGTTTGTGCAAAACAAGCTGCGAGCCCGAACAAGCAATACTGTACAGGGTCAGGCTTCAGAGCAGAGCCACCCATAAATTCTGCGCTATCGGATTCAAGTTCTGTAGCTTTATTGCCGTGCTGCAGCGTTGCCCGGAACTGTGGCTTGCCTTCTTCAAAAATCCATTCACCCTCAACTTTTTTTACTTTAATAGCCTTGCTTTTATCTGTTTTGGCTTCTTCAACAAATGCCTTTGCTTTCTCAACATCTATATTATTTATTCTCATTTTTGCCTCTAATCTTTCCTAGTTAAAGAAACTATTAACCAAACTATCAGCACTAATACTAGCAGCATAGCTACGGGCCCAAAAAACATCATCCCGCCCATATAGCCGAAACCTCCACCAAAGCCGAACAGGAGTAGTAGAACTAAAAGGACAACAATTATGAGGCTGCTATCGCTAACCAATTTCTTATTTGTTTCTTTTGCCATGTTTTTTACTTTTCTTTCGGATTGAATCATTTGATGATTTAGTTGCCAAAGAGTAAACCAGAATTATCGCTCCAATTAGCAGAATAATATAAGGGATGTTGGCAAAAGGCCAGTACGCTGGGCCATACCAATTTCCCATCATTCCCTGCACCATATTTGTTTGTGGATTTTGCCAGCCCATCATGCCTCCAGAGCCCATCATTCCGCTAATGTCCTCATTGCAATAAAGCCTTTTTGCCATTGTGATATGAACTTGCCTTAAACTTTCAGAACCTTCCCCACCCATCATTTTATCCATCATTTCATGGGCTTCTCCAGGATGCATTTGTTCCATGAAGTATTCTCCAATTGCTTCAAGTTGCTCATCACTTAAATTATCACAAGGTACATTACTTTCTACTAAATTTTTACCCTCCTCAATCCCACTTTGATGGCCCGCATCAGCAAAGGCTGAACTTGCATTTAATAATAACATGCTCAAAGCAAGCACTACCAATAGTTTTTTCATCTTAGCACCTCTAGCTTTCGTTTTCCAAGATTTTCAGCCAAAGCCTCCCTTATTATGTCAAATGCTCTGATGATTTTTGGATTTACAAGTTTGTAATAGACATTTTTGCCTTTCCTGTTTGATGCAACAATACCTTTAGATTTCATAATTGATAAGTGCTGGGAAATGTTGGCCTGGCTCAGCTTCGTTTTTTCTATCAACTCTGTTACTGATAGCTCCTTATTTCTCAAATGGTTCAAAATTTCCAACCTGGTTGAATTGGAAAATACCTTGCAGACCTCAGCGTGAGCTTTATACAAGTCTCTCATAATATCATATTAGAATATTCTAATATTTAAATGTTTTGGCTTAGGGAGTTTCACAGCTTTTCGCTTCGTAAATTATTTATTTCTAATACTTTATTTAAAAATTGTTATTTTTGTTATAGCTGTTATTTTACTTCAGAACTATAATATTCGTCATTCCTCTTCTTTTTCTTTCCAGGATTTGAGACATTTCCAGCTTGTCTAGGATCCTTGTAACTTTTACTTTGCTCAGCCCTAGTTCTCTGATAAGCTCTGATTGAAATGCCGAACCGCCTCTGGCTTTTATAATTTCATAGAGCTTCCTCTCGTCTTCATCCAATCTTGCCATATCAATTTCTTTGAATACTTTTTTCTGTTCTACAATGACTGGCGCAGGCTTCGGCATAAACGTAAGATAACCGCCAAATCCTAGTACCAGAAATGAGAGGCCAAAGGCCCCGGTAAGGAACCATGAGGTATTGCTATTGTGTGCAGGGCAGCTTTCCATGTCTTCCTCAAATGCATCGCATAATGCTATTGACTGCGCGTCAAGACCTGCCTTGACAAATGTGAGAGTTAGCAATAGGACTAATGCAAAGACTATGAGCAGCAGACCCACCTTTTTTGAACCTATGCTCATGCCTAAATTTGAAAGCATTGTTTTATAAGACATTTGCTGGGCGGCTGTTGCGCAGCATCAGCAAGGACACCGCTAGTATGGCCAGGCCAATAATGTGCGCGAGTGTGCAGCCCAAGCATATCACTTTTATGGCAAAAATTTCGATATAAACAAACAACCCGATTCCAATGGTGCCTAATATGGACCAGCCCATTAATGCCAATGTTGCCTTCTTTTGTCCTAAGACTTTTACAAATAAGGGAAAAGCTAAAACAGCGGAAAACCATAGCAGGCCAATTACGGCTACTGGTATGCCTAAAATTTGAGAATGGGCGCTTTGCGCAATCACATCACAGTTGAATAGCGCATTAACGTCGCACCAGTCGCCAGCCCCGCTAAGATAATTAACCCAATAATGGTGCCAGGTCAGCCAGGCAGAAACTATGATGCCAGCAATTGCCAGAACTAATAGTATTTTTCCGAGCATCTCTCCAGTACTTGATGGTGTCATTGCTATTTATCTTGTTGTCAGCAGCCGAGACTTCCCACTGTGCAAGGGCTGCCAGTATTTTTCAGTTTTGGCACTCCGGGCTCAGGGCCGCTTGCTATGTAATCTGTAACATTGGTGGATTCCCATTCCCCTTCATGGTTCCACATAGTCCAGTAATATCGCCATTCGTTCCACCCTATGCCAAGATGCTTGGCATAAATTCCGTTCTCAACTAACATCAGGCCTATTTTCCGGCCCGTCATGCAGGGCATGCTGTAACAGTAAACTATGATTTCCTTGTCAGGATTCTCTGCCCGCAATTCTTTGAATGCGCCCACAATTCGCTCGACATCACCGTATGCAGACGTATTGGGATCCTTATATGCAGGGATATTTACGGCGCCTATGATGTGTTCCTTTTCGTACTCTTCCTGGCTCCTCAGGTCTACAAGAATAAAGTTGTCTTTGCCTTCATCCATTGACTTGCGCAAGCCGTGCGGGCTCACGTATACAGCATTCTCAATCTCGTAAAAATCTTTTATCAAATCGTCTTTCGACTTATCTGCCATCAGGCTCAGTGCCGCAGTCGTTACTATGGTGCCAACAACTGCGCCGACAATTGCAGCTATCAATATTACTGCAAGTATTTTCATGCGTTTGCAACCTCCTGTTCAAATTTTTCGGCTGTCAAGGCACCTTCAAATTTCTTGCCGCTGATAAAGAATGTCGGTGTTGCGCTGACATCAAGGCGGCTGCCTTCAGCCATATCTGCTTTTATGCGTTTAGCCATTGCCCCGCTATCCAGGCATACCTTAAAAGACTCTTTGTCCAGCCCGATGTTCTCTGCATATCTTATCAAATCAGGCTCCTTGAGGCTGCGCTGGTTTTCAAAAAGCATATCATGATACTCCCAGAACTTGCCCTGGTCAGCAGCACATTCGGAAGCTTCTGCGGCTTTAAATGCGAAAGGGTGCGTTTGTGTCAAGGGAAAGTGCTTGTAGACAAAGCGCACCTTGTCAGAGCTGTTCTCCAGGAAAAGCTTTGCCTGCGGATATGCAACACCGCAGGCAGGGCACTGGAAATCGCTGAACTCTAAGATTTCGATTGTGCCATTGCCCTTGACATGCTCTGCCGCAGGCAGAGGCGAATAGGATGGCTTTGAAAACAGCAGGAAAGCCACAATGGCTACGCCAATAATAACTATGACAATTGCAAGCGCCTTGAACACGAACTTGCTTTTCTTTGGCTTTACGTCCTCAGAGCCGTGTTTGGCAACATTATGCTGCCTCAAGGCATCCTCGGAATCGAACGACTTCCCGCACCGCTCACAGTCATGCATGCTAAACTAGCCCCCAAAATCCTTTAAACCTTTTCCAATGTACGCTCTTTCCATTTATTTCATCAATTTCATCAGCAAACTATTGCTTACAACAGATACCGAAGAAGTTGCCATAGCTATAGACGCTATAATGGGACTCAAAAGCAGGCCGAAGCTAGGATACAATAGGCCTGCAGCTATTGGGATTGCTGCCACATTGTAGCCGAATGCCCAGACTAAATTCTGTTTAATCTTGTTGATGGTTTTAGTGCTTATTTCGATGGCTTTTGCCACATCACGCAAATCGTCCTTAATTAGAACTATCTGGCCAGTTTCTTTTGCAACATCAGTTCCAGAGCCTATTGCTATGCCCAAATCTGCTTGCGCCAGAGCAGGTGCGTCATTGACACCATCGCCGACCATTGCAACTTTCTTTCCCTGCGCTTGTAGTTCCTTGATTTTTGCTGCTTTGTCTCCAGGTTTTACATTTGCAAGTATTTTTGTTATGCCTACCTGCCTTGCTATTTCCTTGGCAGTCTTTTCATTGTCACCAGTTAATAATATGAGTTCCTTGCCTAGTTTTTTCAATCTCTCCACAGCATTAGGAGAAGTTTCTTTTAGAGTATCAGCCAGCGTAATAATGCCTATTATTTGCCTATCAAAAGCGACAAGGATTGCTGTTTTAGCCTGCGCCTCGTATGATTTTAACACAGGCTCGACCTTTCTTAGATTTATCTTGTATTCACTCATCAAATCCCTGTTGCCTACAAAAATTGCCGAATCCTTGTAGGCTGCAATAATGCCTTTTCCTGCGAGGGTCTTGTATTTGCTGCCTTCTGGAACTTTAAGTTTCGAATCATCAGCTTTTTTCACAATTGCCCTTCCAAGTGGATGTTCAGAGCCGTATTCTGCAATTGCTGCTATTCTCAAAACGTCATCTTTCTTACCTTTCAATGCAACAATGTCAATGACATCAGGCTTTCCTTTTGTCAGCGTGCCTGTCTTATCAAAAACAATCGTATCAACATTCTTTGCCAGTTCAAGTGCAGAACCTGCTCTGACCAAAATGCCTTGTTCAGCGGCTTTTCCTATTCCTATCACAAGCGCTGTCGGAGTTGCAAGCCCTAAGGCACAGGGGCATGCTATAATCAGGACTGAAATTGCGATTGTAAGTGCGAAGATAAATTCTTGGCCTGTGAGAGACCAAAACGCAAACGCGCCGAGCGCAATTAATATTACGGCAGGAACAAATCTTGCAGCAACCTTATCGACAAGATGCTGAATTGGTATTTTTTGCAGCTGTGCTTGTCCCACGAGTGCAATTATCTGCTGCAGAACAGTGTCCTCGCCGACTTTAGTAGTTTTAATTTTCAACAAGCCACCTTCATTTATCGTGCCTCCGATTACAGAATCGCCCTTGTATTTTGAGACTGGCATAGATTCGCCGGTTACCATTGACTCGTTGACTTCAGAGTGGCCATCAAACACAACACCGTCTGTAGGTATTGACTGGCCAGGCCTTACTACGCATATATCGCCAACTTTAACCTCAGAAATAGGCTTTTCAATTTCCTTGCCTTTCACCAAAACTTTTGCAATTTTAGGCCGCAGGTCCATCAATTTGTGCAAGGCTGCAGTTGCCTTGTGCTTCATAATTTCTTCGAGATATTTTCCAATTACTGTAGCGGCAATGATTATGGCCGCAACTTCAAAATAAACGCCATCTCCTCCAGTCAGCGTTACATATGCAGAATAGAACCATGCGGCAGACGTGCCGAGCGCAATCAAAGTGTCCATATTTGCGCTCTTTGACTTGAGGCCATCCCAAGCGCCACTGTAAAACCTTCTGCCAATTACAAACTGCACAGGCAACGTGACCAAGAGAGCTGCTATATCATGGTATTGAAAGTCTTGAAGGAAAAACAGCGTCATTGCAATTGCTGCGAAGATTCCGCCAAAAATGGCCTCATATTTCAGCCTCTTCATCTCCTTTTCAGGAGCTTCAAAAGCTACAAGACAATTGGAGCTGCAGAAGTAATATTTGGTTTCTTTGATAGTCTTAGTAATGGTCGCAGATTTATCGTCCACATACATGCCGCAGATCGGATCAGTTGCTATGCTTTCACCCCACTACAAAGGGTAAGTCTAAGGTCTATGGCTGCATATCTTGCGCAGCCCTTACACAACCTGAACTGCGGTTCAGCTGTGCCTCGCTTCTGCGAAGCTTCGGTGTTGAGAGATTTCATAGTACGGCAGTTAGACAACATCGATCATACCTCGGGCCATGCCCATTGAGCACTGGAACGGAATATTAATGTTTTCATCGTTTGGTGCTGTAAACTCAACAGTCTCTGTGCCGCCTGGCTGCACTACTTTTTGTATGCCCAAACTAGGAATTGTAAAAGCCCTTGCGCATCCTGCGTCAGGATCTGCTTGCAAGTTGAGCTTTACCGCCGCACCCTTTTTCACATCTATATTAGCTGGCTCATATCCGTAACGGGTAATTCTTATGCCAATTTCTTGCTTTTCAGCAGCAGCGGATGGGGCACTTTCCTGCAAGAAACCTTGCAAGTCTGTAGCAGCAACATTTGTTGGGAATGAAATTAGGGATACTGGTACAAGAAATATTAGCCCAAGAATGCAGCCAATGCCTATGCTTTTCATATCCAGCTTCCTGCCAGAAGTTTTGTGCACCATATACGCGGTCTCGCCCAGGACAAACAGTATTATCGCTGCAAAAGCAATCATGAACAAATCCACATTATATATTCTTACCATGACTCCTGTCATAGAGCCCATTATTCCTGCCATTGGCGCAGCCATTACCGCTTCTAACCGGCCCATATCGCCGCCTATGTTGCCAAAAGGTATTCCTAGAGCAGCGCCTGCAATTGTTCCCGTGATTATGGGCCAGACAAAGTCCCCTGTTTGCAGGGCATGAATAGTTCCAACAATAAACGCCGGAATCATGCCGAAAACCATTCCACACATTGCGCAGTGCATCTGTGATAGGCAATGCTTGCGACATGCAACAAATGTCGCTGTAAAGCCCACGATGCCCATCAACAGCGCCAAAGTTATGAGATATGGAGAAACCTTCAGAATAAAGCCCAATACTGCGGCTATCGCAACTCCAATAATTATGAGCGCATATATTAGATTGGGGCTCATCTCGATTGTCTTGTTTTCCATTCGTTCATCTCACAAATAGTGCGGGATTAGCTTTAAATCTCTGATGGCAGCCCGCGCTGCAAAAGTAATACATTTTTCCGTTGTATTCTGCCTTGTGCGCAGTCTTCGTTTCGTCAACCGTCATCTTACATATCACATCTATGGCCATTTTTCTTTTCAACTCCGCATTTGCACTGGTTTTTTGTGGACATCTCATGCTTTTCTATGGCTTTCAGGACGTGCATCACTGAATCGTTCAGCTTGTAAATCCTTTCTCTTCCATTCTTTACGGCAGAAACAAAGCCGCAGCAGCTCAGGCAATCCAAACTTCTTGACACCCGAGATTGCTTGAATCCAGTAGAAATAACAATTTGGCTTACATTCAAAGGGCCATTGCTTAGGGCATTAACAATCTCCAACCTTCCCTCATTTGAGAGCGCGGCAAAGAATTGCTTGTGATTATTCATACCCTGACAGTAGGAAATTGTGGTTTAAATATATTACTCTTTTGTAATATATATGACAGTATTGAATTATCTTATATATTTGTCATAAACAGCCAGTATAGAGCGCCATTTGCTTCTGGAGGAAATAAAGTCTTTTATAGATTTGTTTGGTCTGCAGAATATGTACTTTCCTTTCAACGAACTGCGGCCTATACAGGAGCAGCTGATTTCTGATGTGGAAAATTCCATTAAAAACAGCAAGTGCCTTATCGCGCACGCCCCTACTGGACTGGGAAAGACAGCAGCCACACTAAGCCCCGCACTTGATGCTGCCCTGAAGGAAGGCCTTACTGTATTTTTCCTGACGCCAAAGCACACGCAGCACGCGATTGCAATCGAGACTTTGCAGAAAATAAAGAAAAGGCACAACCTGAAATTCAATGTGACTGACTTGATAGGAAAGAAATGGATGTGCTCGCACCCTTCTGTCGATGTGCTGGGAAGCAAGGAGTTCCATTCCTTTTGCCGCGAGCTGGTTGCGGAGGAGAGATGCCCATTCTACAATGCGGTATGGGGCGCGGGTTCGGATAGATTGCAGGGAAAGGCTGCCTTTGCCATGATGGAAATTCAGCAGGGAGAGATATTGCACGCCGAAGATTTGACGCAGAGGTATAAGGATGAGTTCTGCAGCTATGAGCTCGCCTCTTTATTGGGAAAAGAGTCCACTGTTGTTATAGCAGACTACTACCACATATTTCACCCTTCTGTAAGGAAGGCATTTCTTAGCAGGCTGAACAAGCAGCTGAAAAATTCCATAATAATAGTGGACGAGGCGCATAATCTTCCAGGCAGGATAAGGGAAATCCTATCAGAAAAGCTGTCGCAATTCACTGTCAGCAGGGCAGCAAAGGAGGCTAAGGCATTGCATTTCGATGATTTGGCTACTGCAATGAACAATCTGAACAACTGCCTTGATAACTTGAGAAAAGAGTTTTTGGAAAGCAAGAATGAGAGCCTGCTGAAAAAAGACAGGTTTGTTGAGGAAGTTGTAATGTCCACCGGCTTTAATTATTCTAATTTGATAGATGACCTGGAAAATGCGGCTGAGGAAATCAGGAAAAGGGAAAAGAAATCATCAATGGGCAGCGTTGCTGATTTCCTAAAAGCGTGGCTCGGCGAGGATAATGGGTTTGCCCGCGTGCTGAAAAAGAAATATGGCAGGAACAAATTGTCCTTTGTTGAGATAAGTTACAACTGCCTTAACCCTTCAGTGTCTTCTGCAGAGGTTTTTAATGAATGCAGGTCTGCAGTATTGATGTCAGGCACATTAGTGCCTGGAGAATTGTACAGGGATTTGCTGGGCTTCAAATTGGAAAAGACAGACATCAAGACTTACCCAAGTCCTTTCGAGGCCAAAAACAGGCTTGTCCTGATAGAACCTTCTGTTACTACGAAATTCACCAAAAGGGATCCTGAAGAATTTGATAAGATTGCAAAAATCTGCCTCAATACAATAAGTGAAGTCCCGCACAATGTTGCAGTATTTTTCCCATCATATCTGTTTATGCAGTCAATAATGTCGTACATGGAAGGCAAAATATCAAAGCAGATTTTTGTTGACAAGCCAGACCTGACGAAAGCGCAGAGGGCTGCAATCCTGTATAATTTCAAATTAAATTCTGAAAAGGGCGCAGTATTGTTTGGAGTGCAGGGCGGCTCGATGTCTGAAGGCGTTGATCTTCCTGGAAAAAATCTTGAGTGCGTAATTGTTGTAGGTGTTCCTCTGGCAACTCCTGATTTGGAAACGCAATCACTAATTGATTATTACGATTTCAAGTTTGGAAAAGGCTGGGATTATGGTTACATATATCCTGCTATGACAAAATCTTTGCAGGCCGCAGGCCGCTGTGTCAGGTCTATGGAAGACCGTGGCTGCGTGATTTTTGTTGATGAAAGGTTTACCTGGAAAAATTACCTCAAGTGCATTCCTCCAGAGTGGAGGCCTGTTGTCACACGCTTGACAACAGAGAAAGTGAAGAAGTTTTTCACGACTGATGCTGAAGGGTTAAGTCTTCAGTCTGAGGCTGCTCAGGGAACTGCAAAGCCTGATGTTGAGAGATAACCCTAACCACATATTATTTGAACCACTTGCTTAGTGTGGGCTTGCTGCTCTTGATGTACTGGTTCAGTATGTCAATGATTTGGGCTTCAGTCTCTGATATTGGCTTGCTGGCATCCACAAAAACCACTTTCGTCCCCAACTTCTCAAAAACTGCTATGAATTCCACTGTATTGTATAAAGCCCTTAGCTTTTCCTGGAAATTTTTCTTTTCAAAAATGGCGTCATCCTTTTTCTCAAACCTTTTCTCCAGTCTTTTTATGGCTTCCTCAGCATTTACTGTGGGTATTACCAGCAAGTCTGGAGGAAATTGCATTGCAAGCTGGTTGCCTTCCATTTGTGCGATATGTTCCATTGTAAGACTTTCTCCAGATTCTTTAGCCTGAAGCGTCTGGTATGCCAAACTTGACGGAAAACCTCGTTCTTGTATGACTGTAATGCCTGCTTTCAGCGCAGGAATTATCACATTTTGGTACAATACTGTGCGATCGAGAGCATAAGCCTCCGCAGTTTGCCGTGCGGAATATTTTCTTCCTGCTTTTCTAGCCTCTGTGCTGATAATTTCATTCCGAATCTCTTTGCCAACGCCGACAAAAGTTGGCTCTGCAGAAATAAGGACATTGATTTTTCTTGATTTTAATTCGCCTATTGGTGGGTGCCAGCCGTGCTTCAGCCACCACCTTTGCAGCTCAAGAACTTCTTTTCCCTGTTCTACAAGATGCTTGATGACAGCATTGGTAAGAGTGCCTTTGCCCACGCCGTCAGGGCCATCTATCATAACAAAAAAACCTTTTGCCATTTCACTTTGTCTCTTCAGTAGCACGCCATTTTTCCTGATCAAGTTTTCCCTGCTTCATCAACCGCTTGTATATGCTGCATGTGGAATTTTCAGGATTTTCAGCCCAGCTTTTCTTTTCTTCTGGGCAAAGGCCATATGTCAAACATTGTGGCTGCGCATATTCGCCAAGCGGCGATTTCTTTTCCCTGAGATGCGCCGCTATCTGATTGCATATGCTTCTGATTTCCCATTGCGCTTCCAAACAAGTTCTTTTGCCGATAGCGTGCACCGCATTCCAACCGTCAACTTGAATAAAATCATAGAGCATAGTCGCATGCGGTATGACGCCAACAGCTTCTGCTCTCGGTACTCCCGCATCAGTAAGATCTTTGTACAAGTTCAGCATTTCGCTGCATTGTGACAAATATCGCATATTCCATTCTGATTTTTCTATGCTTGGAGGTAACTTTATGGTGCCTCTGACTGCAGCATCATAAATAGACTCGCAAGTATGATGCCACGTCCTTTGCCGAATGGTTTGATGGAAACCAGCGAGTGATATCGGGAACAAAAACCCAGACATGTGTTCGCCGTCGCGAACATGTTTTAGGTTTGCAAGCTCCTCCTCTCTTTTCTGCTCAACTGCCCTCTGCATAGTTTCTTCATCTACCTTATGCTTCACAAAAGCTACATCATCATTGCTGTTAGTCTTGATTATTTCATTTAATGTGCGGTTTTCGGATGCGTACAGAGTCATCGAGGGGAAAAATCCCAGGGTTTCATAGTTCAACGACCCTCTGGCAAATGTGTGCGGTGCCGCGTCTTTTGCCTTCCCATGCATCGCTAAAACTATATCCGCGACGTAAGACGGCACTTCGCCTTGCTGGTTCATTGTGTAAAGGTGTATCAGCTCGCGGGCGTTGCCCTTTGTAGTGATGTTAGTTCTGGTCAAAAGTGGCAATACGAATCGCGCATCTTCTTCGGGCACAGAGCTTTCCTTTTTGTCGTCAGGCAGGCCTATGCCTGCCATCTCTTTGTAAAGCTGCACCGAATCCTCCAGAGTTGTTTTGACTTCATTCGCCAATGCGGATTTCTCCAGGGCAGGCGGCAAGTAAATGCCTCTTTTAGCCTGCACCCTTCTGAGGGATTGCTGCTCATGCTCCAAATATTCTGGGAAACATAGCTGAAGGGTTGCGGCCCTCGTAAGATTTTCAATGGAAAAGACAAATGCCGTCATGTCGCCAACAGAACCATGGCCTTTGCCAAAGGAATTTGCCAGAACACCGCGCGTCTTTTTACCCAGCGCGTTTTTTTCGCGGTCGGCTTGCACAAGCTGTGCAGAACTTTCAAATGCGAAATCGCCTCTTGCGGCATATGCCGCGATGTGATCAGGGCCAAGACCTTCAAAAGAACCTATACCTTTTAGTACTGCAACAAGTTCGACTTTAGGTTGTTCTTGTACAAGATAACCCTCAAGCATGCAAATCTTTTGCTGATCGGTTATAAAATGATTTGTATAGAGGAAACTAGAAACTCAGGCATATAGATTACTTCTGCTTCTTTCCCAGCGTAATCTCCAAAGTGCTGACACTAACAGGCTTGCCTTCCCTGTTTGTGAAATCCTCAGAGCCTATTTTGACATCCTTGACCTCGATTTGGTCATTCAGGAACCTCTTTCTGACCACTTCTACAACATCCACAGCCCTGCTGATAAATTTGCCCCTAGATTTCACGACGACGCTAGCTGCTCCCTTTGTAGTAAACTGCATCACAACAGCTGTTACGTAATTCATGAACGGCTTGCCTCCGATAAAGATGCTATGCTCTTCCACTATGTGCCTCCTCTTATCGCTAACTGGTGATTAAGGTTATCTCTCATCTCAAGGCTTCGCAGTGCTTGAGCAGCTCCAGACTTAAGACTTAATCTTAGTAAAGCCGTAGGGATTTCTAAAAAGGGTTTCGTATTGCAATTCGTCTTCGCTGTATTCATTGTCATCGCTTTTCTGCCTGTATGTGGTTAAGCTGCCTGAGTTTTCAGTTTTTGGTAACCGAGCAAAATCTTACGATTTTGCGGGTCCCGAAAAAGTTAGCTTGCACTTGCCTTTAACTTTTTCGTGATGTAGCCTGCAATCAAGTTTCTTAATTTTTTGGTAGGGAATTCTGCAATTGGTTCAAGGGCCTTTTTGTTTTCGTCAAACTTCTTGCTAAATTTGTCCTTGTTGCCTTGATACAGGTTCTCTGCCTGTCTCTTGACAATATTTGTTCTTATTCTTCCCATATTTTGAGGGTCGATAACGACATTTAAAAAGCTTCTTGTCCCCGCTTGGAATGTTCTGCCCGAAATTGGTTGCACAGGGCGGTTAAAGGCATTGAATGTGCTGCAAGTTGAGTTTTTCTGCCATTTCTTTGTATGCATTCCTTACAGTGACTTCCGTTACCCCGGCCGCATCGGCCACTTCTCTTTGCGTGCGCCTTTCATTTTTGATGATGCTCGCCATGTATACCGCGCCGGAAACCTGTGACAGCGGGCCGCGGCTTGACTTGGCCTCTTCCAAAATTTCCTTTGCTTTTTGCTGAGTTTCAATGCCAAGCCCCAGTTCAGCGCACATTTTCGGAAGATACAAGTGTGGAGACTGCAATCCTATGGAAAGGTGCAATTCCCTTTTCATAAACCTGTAATCCCTTCCCACATCCCGCTTTTTAACTGTAAAATATGAAGCTATTTCATCGAGCGTTCTTGGCAGGGCCATTTCCCTGCAGGCCGCATATGTCGTGGCTGCGAGCATGCTTTCTGATGAGCGGCCGCGAAGCATGCTAGCCTCTAAAACCTTTTTGTAAAGATATGCAACATGTTTCCTTATGTCGCCGGGAAGGCCCATCTGGCCCGCTCTCGCGTCAAACAATGATAGGCCTTGCGACAAGCTCCTTTCAAGATTGTTGCTCACCCTTATCCTTGCCTGCCATTTTTTCATCCTATACATTAGCTGTTTATTCTTCAATGATATTGATTTGCCATGCGCATCCTTGTTGCCCATTATGTAAGTCGGCAGGTTCTTGTCATGCCGATTTATGCTTGAAGAAGGGCCCCAGTGCACTTTCTTTTCTCCATCTTCAGAGCCGCTTCCAGCAGGTGGCGCAGCGTCAAGTACCAAATTTTCCTGTACAAGGCCGCATTTGTTGCAGACAAGTTCGCTGTGGTTATCTTTTATTAGCTCTTTTGAGCCGCAGCCATCACATTTCTGCTTTGCCGCATCTATTATGGAATCCCTATAGCTGGATTTGCCAGAATTTATCTTGGTTTCAAGGTCGCTCATAAGAAATAAAATAGCAAAGTAAGTTATTAAGTTTACCCAGGATTTGAGTGAAAGCCTGTTGATGTCACTTCTGGAGGCCTGCTCATCTGCATCATTCTCTCTCCAGAAGGAACTGCTCTTGCTTCAGTCCGGCTCTCCAAGGTTATGTTTTCTGGTGAAAAGAATTTTTTCAGCAGCTGAGGTTTGTATTCTTCAGCCTTTACCCTTGCATCATTGTCGTCCTTGGCTTCGAATTTGTAAGTATCACTTTCATCAACAGGCCCCATCCATGCGCCGTCATATATCATAGCCTTGAAGCTGTACTTAGCCTCGTAAGTCTTCATGCTGATAAAAGCAAATTGCACTTTAAATAGATTAGTTAACTGGTGCATACAATTATTTTTATATATCCTTAGCAATGATGATCTGTGGAAAGATACTACAACATAAAGATTGGAAGCAAAAGCCAAAGTGGCATAGTCATAAAGGTTGATACTTCTGCAGATTTGGAAAAACGCGTAAAAGGATTTGACGAAGCTGACATTTCTGTAGCTTATGCAGGAAAATCAAGAGGCGGATACCTCTACACAGTCGTATTGCACAAAGATAAAATAATTGGGGGCGGTTACGCGCCTGGCCTAGCAATTCACGAGCCTGTGGGCAATATACGACTCCCTGACGGCAAGAATCTTGTAAAGATACTGGTTACTGAAAAAGGCGATGCCAAATTACAAGGTAAAAACAAGCACGGGCGGGTTTATATCAGTGAAGTAAAGCGGAGCGAAGCCAGGGAACACAAATCAGAGGCATATTCCTGGAGAAAGATGCAAGCATATTTCTTTGGCTGCTGATCACTTTCCAGCCACCAGCTCTATTACATCAAGGTTATTCAGCTTTGTGTCCCTGCCGATTTTTTGCCTCGTCCTTACATTTATGGCAGCTATGAAATTCTTTGCAAAATCAGTGTGTATCTTTGCAGCAAAATCCAAGGGTGTGCTGTCAGGGGGAAGCAAAAATACATCTGGGAGTATCCTTCCCTGAGAATCTCCTAATTTATGGACGCCGCCGGGAAAGACTGCAATATATTTCAAGAAGTCAAATACTGCAGAGTTCAAGCACTGCTGCACCCCTGTTGATTTCCACTGGGTTAAGATTTTGGCTTGTATGAAGTCAAGGGCTTTCCTCTGGTTTTCATTAAGAGCTTCCTCTTTAGCCAGCGTGAATTTATTATCCCCTGGTATGTATTTTATGATTTCCTTCTTTGCCGCTTCCCTTAGCGCAAGTTCGGATTCGGCTGAACAGGGAATGATCATTTGCTGTGGGAACTCCTTGCTCAACCTGTCAAGATTCCCCTTAGCAGCTGGCACATCGATTTTATTTGCCGCAATTACAATTGGTTTTGAAGATTGGCGCAGAATTGTGGCAAAACTTAGGATATCTGCATCTGTCCACTCCATGAGATTTTTGTCTTCTAATTTTGTCCGTTTTAGCGCATGCTTAATCTGGTCTAAAGTAATTTTGAAGCCATAGAACTGCTCTGCAAGCGCCTTGTCAACCTCTTTCTTTTGCGACTGCTTGATAAATTTAGTCCAGTTCTCTTTCAAGAGGCTGAAGAACCATTTATTTATCTCTTCTTCGAGGAACTTGACATCATTAACAGGGTCGTAGCTTCCTGCTGGGACTTTTTTTCCTTCCTCATCAGTCCCTCCGCTCGCATCTACGATATGGATTAGCGCATCTGCCTGTATAAGATCGGATAGGAATTTATTGCCAAGGCCTTTGCCCAGATGTGCTCCAGGGACCAGGCCAGCAACATCTATCATTTTTACAGACACAAAACGCTGGCCGTCGATGCAAAAGCCTGTTCTTGGGTTGCATTTAGTTTTGAGCTCAACTTCGGGGCAATTTACCCTGACAAAGCCTACCCCTTGGTTCGCCTCTATTGTGGTAAAAGGCCTTTCAGATATCTCTACATCTGCGAGAGTCGCAGCTTTGAAGAACGTGCTCTTCCCGGATGATGGCTTCCCAACGAGGCCGATTAACATAACACGAAACTATTGAAAGGCATTTTAAGACTTTGGTTTCAATTCCATGCATGAAGATTGCCAGGGTATTGGATTGTGATGGCACAATAGTTCCTAAGATTAATGGCAGGACACTGCTCGAAAATCTCCTCTTGGATTATTACAAACAACAGGCAGGCCTCAAAAAGCTTGATTTAGCGTTCAGAGGCCTTGTAGTTAAAAGCTGCAGGAAATTTGCGAGGGGCTTGTTCAGCGTTTTTGACGATCCCACCATGACTGGAGAGACCACGTCCTTGCAGGTTTGTGATATCGTGTACATCAGGCCGGCAAAAATTCCAATAAGTTTTGTTAAAGAGTGTTCCGGGGGTTATGGAAAATACATAAGACCTTCTGTTAGAGAAGCGCTTTCAAACTGCACCGATGACATCTATGTCGTATCCGCAGAGCCTGCACAATTGCTTGACGCCGTTTTTCGTGCAGCGAACATACGCGAAGCGATAATGGATGTCTATTGCACTAGATTCAAGATTAAAGATGACATTATAGCTGGCTTCGAAAAGCTCGGCCTCCATGCTGGGATGCGCGGCAAATACCTCGGGTTGATGGAGGTCGCAAGCAAGCCTTATGATAAAATTTATACCTTAGGGGATTCTGCTGCAGATGCGGGATTTGAGCTGCACAGAGCAGAGCGTCTAGTCCCATGTACATTTTCCAGTGCCCCTGAAGAACTCAAGGCGTCAGTTTTAAGTCGAAACGGAAAATTAGTCAATAGCGTGGAAGAATTCCTTCAACTGAACTAGTCAGTTCTTGACGGAAGGGGTATCTCTCAACACAGGGGCTGCTTTTTCTCAACCGCACAAGCCACGCTTGAACGTGAGGTGCTGCGAAGCCCTAAGCCTGAGACTTACCTCTTAGTTAGTGCAAAAGCTTTAAATTGCAATAACCTTATCCAGTGCCATGGCACTGGATGATGACCGCACAATCACGCTCATAGGCTTCCTTATCGTTCTTGCCGTCGGCATCAATATTATATTTTTCTTTGGCGACACATTTGGCCTCGGGAGCAATGTTTTTACAGGATTTGCAACTGCGCCAATAGGCTGTGTGGATATTGACTCTGGAATAAGCTGCGGCTCAAAATTCTTTGCTAGCTCTTCATCAGGATGCCCTGCAGGAAGCTCTGCTGAATGCACAAATCCCTGCGAGCTTGAGAGGGCAATTAACGGAGACAATAGGGTATGCCCAAGCGCCTGCACATCAGTATGCGTGACATCAGATGTGGCAGCAGCCCTAGGCAGGTAATGGCGATTAATTTTTAAGGCTATCATTCTTTTTCTATTTATGCCAATAGAGGATTTCAGCCGCGGGGCTTTGGAGCATTGCTTATTGAATCCTGCAAAAACCAAAACTGTAGCGTTAAAATTCGACAGCCTTCTGAGAGTGGCTGTGCGGGTTGAAGATATACCACTTGGCTATGTCTGCCCAATATTTTCTGAAAAGGTCTGGAAGGGAAAGGAACTGCTCGACGAAAGCGGCATAGAGCTGCATCCTGAAGATAGTGAAGACAGCTATATCCCATTGAACCAGTTCAAGAATGAATACATCAACAAGATAATTGACCAGGTGGTAAAGAGCGATGGTTACCTGGGATTGGGCGTCACTGCAGAAAAGATAAAGGAGAATGCTCCGCCCCACAAGCATGTTCTATTGGCCCTTGCACACGGCGAAGGAAATCAAGAATTTTGCCAAGACTAAAATGCGCGAACTATTTCTTTATGGGGACAGAAGGTCATTCGAACCCTTGTATAGGAAATCCATATCAAAACTAGGGGCAAGGTCTATCAGTTACGACTCTGGCGGATCACACGTCTTTGCTGTTGAGACTGGAGGCAGGACTGTAAAGGTGGAATTTGCATATGAGGACTCCATAACATACCCCATGGGCACTCGTGGGGATAATGTCAAGGTATGGCTTGAGGGCAGGCAGAGGGATGTCAAAAAATTGGCAAAGATAATTTGCGAAGAAGCTGGCAAGCTGGAAAAGAAAAGCTGGAATACTGGAGAATGAAGTAATATGTTATCCAAAAATATTTCAAAAGAGGAAATCCTTAGGAAAGGGAATGCGAATCTCGAGTGGTACTGCAGGAATTTAAAATCCTTGAAGGAAAAGTATGCAGGCCAATATGTAGCTGTCTATGACAGGAAAGTCGTGGACTCAGATGATAGCCCTGACACTCTTGTTGCGCGCCTGAAAAACAACACATCAATAGACCAGAGATGGGCATTTGTGCAATATGTGAGCAAGCCTGGTGAAAGAAGCGTGCCTGGCTAGACCGCCAAATTGCTCGTTTTGTTATCACATTCTGACATACTTTATGGTTTGTGATACTACATATCTCGAAGAAAGATATTTTAAACAAAATTGCGTTAGTGTGATTGGGGTGTTTGAAATGGTGGGGATGAAAACGAAAACGGCTACAATGCCGAAGGTCAAGACAAAAGCTTGGACTATGGAGGAGTGCCCGGCCTGCCAGTCAGAGGACATAAGCACAAACTACTTCACAGGCGAGGTCTTTTGCTTGAAGTGTGGCTTAGTCATCTACTAAGCTGAACCTGATGGATTTATCCTATATAGATCCAGCGTACCTCAAGATTACAGGTTTGTTCATAGTAAAAGTGCTAGCATTTGCTCTTATGTTGTAAAGGTAAAATAAATGGCAGCTACCGAAATCAAGAATTTGGAAAGCATCGCAAGTAAGGTAGAGGCAGCCATTGATGTAATGAAAGAAGAAGGCTCTGCAGAGGATATTCTTTCTAAGGAAAGTTACAAAATTGCTGGCGGAATATATGAGAAATTTGAAAAGATAAATGAAAAGCAATACAGATTTGATGTCGAACTCAATCCCAACAAACAAAACTGGGATTTCTACGCCTGGCGGATGTTGAATGATGGAACTAAACTGCAAGCATATGGTACGAGCGAGGAAAAGTTCGACGATGCAACCCTGAAATTAGTGCAAGAAGCAGCTATGACCGCATTAAAGCGGAAATCTTAGTATTCTTGGTTTGGCCTGGCGCCGTAAGCTTGCCTGTGTACTTGTTCTTCCAATAATAAGTTTACATACAAATTCAATAACTTTCTTCCTATGACGTTTCCGTTTTCTACGAGCGCGTCGTATTTATTTTTGTCAAATTCGCTGCCATTGTTGACGCCATAAGCCGCAGGATCTAAAACCTGCTCCAGAACTTTATGCGTCTGAGATTTGTAATTGGTGTCAGACAGCCATGGATATAAAGATGCGTCGGCTTCTGCTTCTCGGCCTCCAGGTATATCTGCTAATTGATAGCTGTTAGGATAAACTAATTGCATTAGAACTTTGTTTTCCTTCTCCGCCAAATAAAGCCCTGCGTTATTTGGCAAGGAAATCCAAAATGCGCCATTTCCACTTCCAGTTCTGGCGGTGTGATTGATGTAAGCCAGCTCATCGCAAAGGTCACCTTGAACTTTGTCCAAAACATGACGCAGAGTATACTTCTCCATATTAACATCAATGTCACTTAAGTGATTTAAGGCTTTGGAATCCTCATCACTTAATTTTAATGCCATTTTCCTTCATTTAAAAGCCAGAATGAAGCTTTAAAAGCTTATTTGACTGTTTGGCTCCATTGAAAAAGTTCTATTGGCAAAGCTTCAGAGTTAACCAGAAGCCAAGTCTAGCTAAAGCCTTCTTAGACAATAAGCTTTCCCCAGTCTAGCGGAGATTTTCAACAGAGCTTGTCTGTTTTACCCTATTCCTTAACATATTTTATATTCCAGCGCCAGTTGAATCTCTTTTTCTCAAACGCATACATGGTATTCCCTATGTTGTCTAAAGTAATCTTGTTTTCCCTGTCTATTATGTGTGTCCTATTGAGCTCTATCGTGTAACCGCCAAAATTCGGCGCATTATCCAGCAAAACTGCGATTATGCCTGCCTGTACGGGCGTTGTCCAATTTTTCCTGCTTTCAAGCGGCACGTGGTCTTCCCAGTCGCAGCCCTCATCAGTTTCTTTGACGCGGACTCCGTGCACATGCGCGTGTCTTATGGCATAAGCCATTGAGCGGAGCCATTCCAATTTTCTCCTGCTCACATAGCCATACTCGCCATCCGCTCTGGTAATGTAGGGCTTGATGCTGTCATAAAACTTATTCCTCTTTGGGTCAACAGTCTGGAAAGCCTGGGCATGATGCCCCGTATCATAAACCATTGCGGCTTTCCTGCGGTTTGCGAATCTCGCTATATACCTGAATGAATCTTTGCTCCCGTTTTCAACTAATATTTTCCTTAAAACATAAGGTTCAAAATGCATGGTTTTGGAATATGTGTCATCCACAATCTTTGCCCAGAGGTTCTCGTATTCTGTCAGATGCCCAACAACATGGTCAAAATCATCCAGAAAACTATTATGATCGCCCAGTTTCCCATTTTGCAGCAAATCTAGTGTATGCTCGGACAAATGAAAAGCAATGGAATCAAATCGGTCGTCCAATTCCTCTAATGCGTTGAAGATTTCATCTACGCTCGGCCCGGCTTCAGTTATGGCGCCAGTTTCCTTATCCCGGACGTCGCCAAATCTTATCTCTATGCCATCAATTTCTGGAAAAAATTTGCGGATTTTGTCGCTAATTTTTATAACTTCGTCCAGGGAAAATCGCTTTATCTTGTTCGGCGCTTGCGGCCCAATAGTGAGGCCTAGGTATCGCAACATAAGTATTACAGCTCAAGGTATGTAATCGCTTCCGCGGGATATCGAAGCTCAATTGTTCGCAAATAATTATTAAACCTATCCTGGGCTTGATTTGCAGTACTTCTTGTAAGTCTGGAATCTCTGTAATAAATCGCAAGCGTTTCCATGGTTTTGAGAAAACGCGGGGATTTCCATAAGTGGTATCGGTCATCAGGTAAATCTTTATTAGTTATCCAATATTTCCTCATTTCCTTGCACGCTTCGGTCAGCTGTCTTTTGACTCCTGGTGGATGATTTTCGCGGGTTTCAAAATTCAACAAGAAATATTGAAATGCCGGCGCGCCTCGCAAAAATTTATATGATGGTCCATTATTTATTGATTCTAGAGTCTGGTCTACTATTTTTATATACGACTTTTCAATAACGTCTGCGTCAAACACACATTTCAATAGTATATTCTCTGGTTTGGGGTCTAAGAAAACCGATACTGTTGGTGTAGAAAAGTCGAGAGGATTCTCGTTGAACTGGCTAATTTCGTATCGCACGCCCTTGAGCTCATGTTCAGATTCACTTTTAGTTGCTATGTAAGTACTTTTTCGTTTTTTAAACGCGGTCAAAGCCTGCCTGGAAAATGCGGGCGAACTCTTAAGGCGCGCCTCAAGGTCGTCGCACTGTTTAATTAAGTTCTCGTAAATGCCAACTACCCTTTCGTATCTTTTAGCAGAAATTTGCAAAATATAGTCCACAAATTCGTTAATAGTATTTTCGTAATTTCCCAATTCCTTTCCATTTTTTTTCGCAATAGTCTGCTTTTCAGCTATAGCTAATATAATGCTCTCGTCCTCAGTCCTTGCGTTGTTCTTTTTCAAATTTTCCCTTATGTTTGGAGGTATATATGAATCAGGAAAATCTACAAAAGTGTCAGTAATTGTATCCTTCGGCCAACCATTGTCCTTTATTTTGAGTTTCCCCCATCTTTTTCTCAATTGCTCTTTCGGCACGCCACCTAACGCATATGCAAAGAGCGCAGCCGCTTCATTGGTGTTTAAAAATTCCACACCATTTGTTGTTGCGGCAATTTTAGTAAGATCTCTGCCATGTTTCAATGAATAGGTGTACGCGGGTCTGCCACTTTCAGGCTGCTTGCCTCCAACAAGTTCGGGAACCAGCGTGACATTATCTTTTTCTGCAGCTAAATAATAATTAATATTTTGTATTACGTGGTCTGAAGTGGATTTTTTTGCTATTATTACAGGTTCGTCTGCGCCAACCGGTTTAACCTGTATTATTGTAGTGCCCAATCTAAAATTAATCTCGCTGGGGTTTGTAATCTCAAAATTATGGCCTTCTTCCGTTCTGACTATATTGCCTTCGGGCACGCCTTCCAAAAGAATCTTATCAAGTGCTTTCTCTATAGCCAATTTGTATTTGGCTTTTTGCTCAGGATTTTTTAGATCGACTGTCATTTTACAAATATGCAACCAAATTCTGTTTTGTCGAGCTTTGTTAAGGCTTTTAAGTATTCTTGCTTGCTCATTTTGTGGACATGGCCGCCCAACAGCAGTTTGTGGCAGTGTCCGCCTTCTTCGAAGTCACCACAAGCAACTCCAACGGAATATTGTTTCGAGCTCTTTGCTTCTGGAAAAGATCTTGAATCGAGTTCGTAAAATCTTTTTGTAATAGTTTCATCGCAATCTTCCCGCAAAACAAGCCTTATTGGAGTTGCGTCTCTGACTTTCATCGATGACAAACAGTGCTTTAGCACCGTATTAGGATCAATATTCTTGCCGCCCTTTTTCCTCAAAATCTCTAGGACCTCATTCAAACCTGCTATGGATACCGCATAGCTGCAATCTGAAGCTGCGACTATGCGCCAATGGCCCCTCGTACCGGACGGAAGCAAAGTCTTGTGTTTTCTCAAAAATTCTCCTACGGTCAACTCCATCATGTTTAGATGGCATTCGATGCATTCGCTAATCAATAATTCTAAATTTTTCATGAATTCTTCAGTATTTTTGCTCTTTAGCGCCAGCCTTGGCAAGTTGACTGCAATGTTTTGCATCTCGCCAACCTTTCCAGTACCATAAAGGCCGCGCCAGCTATAATCAAATCTTGACTCTCCAACAATTGAAACGTTGTCTGTCTGCCACTTCGGCAGCATGTTAACCAAATAAAATCTGGGCAAGAAGCTGAAATCGTCCCTGAGCCGCTTTTTGTCCCATATCTTTACGATTGGATAGATATTTTGATTGGCTTTGGCCATTATATTTAGAAGGATTTTTCCCAGCTCTTCAGATGTTTTGGCATCGTATTCAGCATCTTCTACATACCTGGGTTTGCCGAGTTCTACGCTCACGTAAAATCTGCCCAATTTTGCAAGCTCCTCTAAAAATGCCGTAAACTCTTTGACGAGTTGATTTTTTTCCAGATTTTTTACGAATTTGGCAGCATAGTGGTTAAGACCATCTATGCCAAATACTGGCTCTGTAAACGAACTGACATAATTTGCCAAATATAATATGTCTTTGAAGAATTCTGCAAGCGTCTTGGGTACTTTTCCAGTAGTGCCGTGTATATTTATTCTGTCAAGCCCAAAAACAAAATTTTGCAGTCTTGGAGATCGCAAGTTTTGTATAAATATCTCGCCGCTCATGTGCTTCTGCAATGCAGAAGGATGCGCCATATGAATTATGTGCTGAAAAGTTCTCTTATGCTGAAGATCTGCGTCTATTTGGCTTATGACTGTACTGATGTTCTCAGATTTTTTCTCTAG
>DATEUM010000058.1:0-2198 GCA_035283085.1 Candidatus Nanoarchaeia archaeon | reverse complement strand
TTCAGATCCCCACCAGCTCCGGTCCTTAATTTTAGCGAGCGAATTCTTTAGTTTTCCCAAAGCTTCATCGAAAGAATGTGCCTGATTGAAATGCCCTATGTAACCTCCAAAGCTTAGCCCTAATTGTTTTCCCATTGGGCGCAATTCCTCATTGTTGCCATATTTGCTGTCTTTCGTGAGAACTTCACAGCTAATGTGTGCTTCCTTTTTTGGCAATGACATGTCAAATTCAATCCTGTGGGACAAATCAGAAAAGAAAATCGGCGTGTTGCCGGTTTTTGAGTGGTATTCCTGGCTCAACTTTTCAATCTTTTCTTTTAACTCAAAAGAATACTTTGTTATTGGGTAATCATTAATCTGCTCGAGCTTTGATATTTCAATTTCAGATTCCTTTTCAGCAATTTTTTTCATGAATTCCTTTGCACTGAATTTCTGCTTGTATTCGCGCCTGTGTGCAGATAACTTTGATTTTCTGGGAAATGCTATGCAGACAGACTTGAAGGCACCGCCAGGATAACCGTACTGGCCGCCCGCATCAGGAATGTGCTCCACTAGAGTGTCATAGCCGTGCTTCGCGAACTCTCTTACAACAGTGCTGCTTCTCGACATTTGGTTGCCGAAGCATTCAGAAAGGCCTGCCCCCTCCTGGTTGATCGCATATACCTCTGCTCCAGGTTTCAGCACTCTCTCTAATTCTGTGGCAAGCGCCCAAGGGTCTTTCACATAAGGCAGGGAGCTGATGAAAGTTGCGGAGTCAAAAGTCTTATCTTCAAATGGAAGTTTCTTCCCATCTGCAATATCATCCAAATCAATTTGGTGTTTCCTTTCCTTTGGCGCCAAATTGTATTCCAAGGCCTTTGGTGATATGTCAATCACATCAGAATTTGGATAGTGAAGATACCAGCCGCCCCCAAAATCAAGATTTTTTCCAGTAAGCCTTTGTTCCAGAAATAATTCGATATTCTGCTTGACTTCCTCAAGAAAATAAGTCCATTGGTAGTCGCTATGATGGTCCCAGATCTGCTGTATGGTTTCAGTAATCTGTGGCGGGCTAGCGCCAGGGTAATGCTCTGTGACAGTTCTCATGTTCCTCAAAAATAATTAGGGCAGATAAGATTTTAAGCTCTTCGCAAATTGAATATCTTGTTCAGCCAAAGACCAAAGTTTTATAAACCCTTATTTTCTTTGACCTTTTGAAAAGAGGAAGACTAATTCGGGACTGGTACGATCAAAGAAATGGTTCCGCGTCTGACTTGTGAAAATTTAGATGGCTGAAAAGCTTCATGTAGAGGATAGGGAAATTGTAATACCTGGCGAACTGCTCGCCGAAGGCCTGGAATTCCTTCCAAGCGGGAAAGCATTCAGGGAAGGCGAGAAAATCATGGCAAGTTCTATAGGTATTGTTTCTGTCAAAGGCCGTGTTTTGAAAGTCATACCATTGGCCGGACGATACTTGCCAAAAAGAGGAGACGAAGTAATCGGCAAGGTAACGGCGGTGCTTGCCGGCGGATGGTCACTTGACGTCAATTCCCCATATCTTGCAGACCTGCCTTTAGCAGAAGGGACTTCAGAGTTCATCCCGCGAGGGGCTGACCTGACGAGATTTTTTAATTTGGGAGAATATGTATTCTGCGAAGTAACTAATCTTACTGAAACTAAATACGTCAAATTATCCGCATCAAGAAGGCCTTACAGGAAGCTGAGAGGCGGAATACTAACAATGGTATCCCCTGTTAAGATCCCAAGAATAATTGGAAAGCAGGGCTCGATGGTCAATTTGATAAAGGATGCAACTGCGACAGAGATTGTTGTGGGCCAGAATGGCATGATATGGATTAACGGAACGCCTGAAAACATGGCCCTGGTTGAAAGAATAATCAAGATGATAGAAATTGAGTCCCATAAAAAAGGGCTCACTGACAAAGTAAAGAAAATGCTGGAAGAGGTGAAGAAGTAAAATGATAACGCTGACTAACTGGGGTAAGTCTAATGCCCAGAGCAAATCCTTGCATTATGCTGAGAGATTCCCCTCGCTAAAGAGGTGCGCATAAGATGGGTGGAAAGCATGCCGGGGCTCCGGAAAAATTAATTGTCAACGGCAAGAGATTAGATGGAAGAAAGTTCGATGAGTTAAGGCCTTTAACAATCAAAGCCGGCGTCGTTCCTAATGCTGATGGCTCTTGCGCCTTGCAATTGGG
>DATEUM010000057.1:0-4115 GCA_035283085.1 Candidatus Nanoarchaeia archaeon | reverse complement strand
AGTGATGAGAGTTTCAAGACAGTCTCAATAAACACTAATGGGAAAGATAAAAAAGTCTTCAAGGAAAATGTCATCTTATTGATAGAATTGAGAAGCGGCCAGAAAGTCCAAGTCGATGGCAAGCTCCTTTTAGGCAGGCCTTGGGAAAGGATAAAGAAAAAATTCCCGAAGTATTGAATTTTTTATAATGCAAACAAAATCTAGAATTTTGTTGCACAGCGAAATTTACAATTTCGCTTGTGTCGCTATCGCAACATAAAGAAAAAGTTTCCTAAGTACTGGTATATTCTTTAAGATTGCCAGCCACCCAAAAATCTATCGACAGTAAGATTTGTGCCCATTATATTGCTTAAACATAGCCTAGATAACCTGCTAACTGAAGCATAGCTTCAGTGGCACCATCGAAAGCTTAGGCTTTCGATATGTTTATAAAAGGTATTTTGAAAGCACTCCTGCTTTGATGCATTGAATATGGCTAAAGCTGTCAAGACCGAAAAAGCTGTGGGGAAAGATGTTGCATGCAGCGACAAGCGCTGCCCGAAGCACGGAAGCCTGCGGACTCGAGGGCAAGTTTTCTCCGGCGTAATCAGGTCTGATAGGATGCAAAATGCAGTCAATGTTGAATGGTCTTTCCTTAAATATTTGCCAAAATTTGAGAGGTACATGAAAAAAAGGACAAGGGTAAAAGCACACCTGCCCTCCTGCATAGAGGCAAAGCAGGGCGATACAGTAAGGATTGCAGAATGCAGGCCTTTGTCAGGGACAATAAGGTTTGTAGTATTTGAAAGGGTAAGTGGTGGAAAATGAAATCTGTAAAGTCTTCTGTTTCAAAGGCCTTGCCCATAGGGGCTGAATTGGTTTGCGCTGACAATTCTGGGGCAAAACTGATAAAAATCATAACTGTCAAGGGCTATAAGACAAGGACAAAGATGCTGATGGCGGCGGGAGTTTCTGATATGATTACCGGAACTGTAAAAGTGGGTGACCCTGAAATGCGCCACAAAGTGGTGCAGGCTGTTGTTGTGCGGCAAAGAAAGGAATTCTTAAGGCCTGAAGGCATGAGAGTCAAGTTTGAGGATAACGCTTGCATTGTTCTGAAAGACATTCGACTGGGAATGCCTAAAGGAACTCTGGTTAAAGGCCCAATAGCAAAGGAGGTTGCAATGCGCTGGCCTAATGTGGCGAAGATTGCAACAATAGTATTATGAAAACTGAATTTTCTAGATCTTGGGTTTCTTCGTCTTTGCCGGGAAAGCAAAGGAAATTTTTGGCAAATGCACCACTGCATATTCGGCACAAATTAATGTCTGCGCATCTTACAAAGGAGCTTCGTTTGAAATACAAGAAGCGCGCTTTCCCTGTCAGGAAAGGCGACAAGGTAAAGGTTATGGAAGGAAAGTTCCGCGGAGTGATTGGAGAAATTGAAAGGATTGACATGAAGAAGTACAAGGTATTTGTAAAGGGCGCAGAGCTGAAGAAAAAAGAAGGCGCACCTTCAATACATTATCCGATACACCCGTCAAAATTGCAAATTATAACACTTAATGTAGACGACAAGAGGCGCATCAAAGCGCTGGAGAGAAGATAATATGATGACTATTGACAAAGAGAAAAGCCTCAAGGAAGGAAAGGGAGAGAAAGCAGCCCTGATGATGAGAGATTCCCCAGTAAGAGGTGCATACTAAAATGGCACACAAGAAAGCCACGCATTTGTCAAGGCTCGCAGCACCGGGAAGCTGGCCAATAGAAAGGAAAAAGACAAAGTGGATTATGAAACCAAAGCCAGGCACATTGTCCCTGCAGATGGGAATGCCAATTTCTGTCTACCTTACTGATATTCTGAAATTCACAAGGAATAAGTCTGAAGCTAAAAAAGTGCTCAACCAAGGACTTGTCCTGGTAAATGGAAAGGCCGTAAAAGAGCCAGGCTACCAGACGGGCTTGTTTGACACAATAACTGTGCAGAAATACAACAAGACATATAGGGTTGTTCTTGACAATTTAGGCAGATTGAAACTAACAGAAATTCCCGCGAAAGAAAGCACTCTTGTCCCTGTAAAAGTAAGGGGAAAGACTTCGATAAAAGCGGGAAAGCTGCAGATAAATTTGTCCAACGGCTGGAATTTCATTTCAGAAAAGGATTCCTACAAGGTAAATGATGTTTTGATATTCGATGCAAAAGAAAAAAAGGCTGTCAAGCATTTAAAGCTTGAGAAAGGAAATCTGATTTACATAACCAAAGGCGCGCATTCCGGAACAATTGCAACGATAAAGGATTTTGTGCAAGAGGGTGTGTTGAGAAAAAAGAAATACATAGTTGCATCAGCAAATGATGAAAAATTAAAAGTGCTCGTAGACGGCGTTTTCGTAATAGGCAAGGACGATCCTGAAATAACAGTGAAATGGCAGTGAACAAAATGCGTGAAGTATTGATAGACAAGGTGGTTTTGAACATCGGCGCAGGCACGGAAATAGCTGATGTAGAAAGGGCTGCCACGCTTCTCAGCAGGATATCAGGAATGACTGCGGTAAAGACCTTTGCAAAAAAAAGGATACCGACGTGGAATCTGAGGCCTGGCCTGCCTGTCGGCGCACGGGTAACGATAAGGGGCAAGAAAGCTGCTGAACTTCTTAAAACACTGCTGGCTGCAGCAGATTTTGCAATTCCAAAGAAATCTTTCACGATAAATGGCTTCTCGTTCGGAGTCAAGGAATACGTTGACATTCAAGGGGTCAAATACGACCCGAAAATAGGCGTTATAGGCCTTGATGTAATAGTGGCGCTTAAAAGGCGGGGCTACAGGGTTGCGAGGAGAAAGATTAAAAAGGCTAAAATCGGCACCTCGCACAAGGTAACTGCTGCTGAAGCAGAGTCCTTCGCCAAGGCCCTAGGGGTCAAGGAGAGAGAGGTAGAGTAATGATGTTAAAACAAGGTTTTAACAGCCTGCTAAAACCCGTGGAGGTTTTAGCATGAAAAGACCTGTGCAGGAAAAGATCAAAGTCGGAAAAACAAAACTGCAGAGGTTTTTGAAGCATAATGTTCCCAAAAAAAGGGCGTATGGCCAGAGACTGACCATATGCATAAGATGTGGCGGTACCCGCCGGCATATCAGCAAATATGGGCTGAACGTGTGTGGCCGCTGTTTCCGCGAAATCGCGAAGGATTTGGGATTTAGGAAGTTGCGTTGAATACGCGCTGTTGACAAAGATGAGACACGACGTACTTTCAGACGCGCTTAGCGCGCTGAAAAACCAAAAGAACCAGGGAAAAAGTGAAGCAATAGTCAGACCTACTTCTAAAGTTATCAAGTCTGTTTTTGAAATTCTCAAAAAAGAGGGATATGTTCTGGATTTTAACATAACCGACGACAAGAGGGGAGGTTATGCGGTTGTGAAGCTGACAAACCAGATAAATGACATCTGCGCCATCAGGCCAAGGTTTTCAGTCACTCTGGAAGAATTTGAAAAGTTCGAAAAGCGTTTCCTTCCATCAAAGGATTTTGGCCGCTTGATTCTCACGACTTCCCAGGGCGTCATGACGCACGTGGAAGCCAAGGCAAACAAGACCGGAGGTGTGCTGCTCGCATATGTCTACTGATTCTACGGCGGTAATTGAAGTGCCTCAAGGCGTTGAAGTAATTGTAGGGAAAGACCATGTCCACATAAAGGGCCCAAAAGGGGACTTGAAAAGAACTTTCCCGCAGAAAAGCATCGAGATAAAAGTTGATGCGGGCAAAGTTACTGTCGCGCCCAGGGACAAGTCATCATCTACGAGGGCTCTTGTAGGCACTTTCAATTCTCATATCAAGAATATGATTACCGGCGCGCAGACCCCATTTGTCTACAAGCTGAAGATTGCATATACGCATTTTCCCGTCACTGTTTCTGTTTCTGGTTCTGATTTTTCTGTTGCAAATTTTCTTGGTGAAAAGAAGCCCCGCAAGGCTTCGCTGCCAAAGGGCGTCAAGGTTTCTATCCAGGGCGACAAGATTACCATAGAATCTCCAGATATAGAATCTGCCGGAAAGGCAGCAACTTTGATAGAACAGACGACACGCATAAGCAAAAGGGACAGGCGCGTATTCCAGGATGGCATATTCATAGTGGAGAAGGGC
>DATEUM010000056.1:0-4836 GCA_035283085.1 Candidatus Nanoarchaeia archaeon | reverse complement strand
AGGAGAGTTCAAGGACACAGGAAGCGAGTTCAAGGAACTTACCCCGAGGGAAAGGGATTATCTTTTGGAAAAAATATTTGCTGTCAAGGATACTTTTGTTGCCGCAATAGCAGCAAACAGGAATTTGAGTTTTGAGTATGTAGACAGCCTGGCCACAGGGGAAATATGGTTCGGCGCAGAGGCCAAGGATTTGGGCCTAGTTGACATACTGGGCGGAATGGACGAGGCGCAGGAAACTGCGGAACAATTGGCAGGAATTTCAAATTCCCGGCTTGTGAGATACGAGACGCAGCAGCCGAGATTATTAGATCTTCTCAGCGGCTCTACTGAAAGTGTTGCTTATTGGATGGGCCAGGGAATGGGCTCAGCATTCATAACAGCAAGCTCTGACAAGAATGTACCAGTAGTTGGGGCTTAGAAAATTATTTCCCGTTCTTGTTCTTCCAAACGGTGTCAAACATGTCCTGCATTGCTGTTGCGTAGTATGGGCTCTGGATCCACATTCCCAAGTCATATGTGGGATGGACATCCTTGTCGTCCAGCATCATGAAGAGCACGTGCTTGTTGTCAATAATTGCAAATCTCCCATTGATGTCGCGCAGATGTTTGACCTCTGCAATCCCATCCAGCTTGTCAGTGGCTTCCTGGTTTTTGTCTGTCATCGGCACAGCGATTTTTATCTTGACGCCTTTTGATTTCGCTTTTTCCAGCAAAGGCTTGATTGCGCGGACCTTTCTTATTATGCCCTCCTCTGTTGTCATGATGCAAATCTGGCTCTGCGCTTCCTTTATCAGGTATGCCAGATGGTCGTAGAGGTTATGCCTGCCTTTTAGAGCGCCGCCAAAGTCTGTTGGCTGCAAAGGCTCGACGCCTTGCTTGTACAGTTGCGCCAATTCCTTGATAACATCAGATTCTTTTAACTCGCCTAATCTTTTGAGGCGGTCTTCGGTATGCTCTGTCACCCTTTTTCTCACCCTGTCGAGAACTTCTGGCGGCGGGATGGCCATGTACTTGATTGGCTTTTCAGGCTTGACAATAATGAAGCCTTTTCTCTCCAAGCTTTCAAGGACATCATAAGTCCTTGACCTTGGAACATCAGCAATATCAGATAATTCTCCTGCGGATGACACGCCTCTTGACAATAAGGCAGTCCAGAGTTTTACTTCGTAAAGGTTGAGCCCAAAAGCTCGTCGTAGTTTGTTCAGGAACTCTTCATTTACTATCATGCTAAACCCTCCGATTGGTTTAGCAGGCTGTTCAAGCTGCGCTTTAACATCATAGTGGCCAGACTTCCAAACGAAAAACCTCCTCGTATTTTTCGATTGGTTTAAATCTCTATGCGTTCACTACTTAATATATGTTACGCTTTTTTTACCCCTATCCAACGACGCAGTGCGATTTTACCCTGCACAGTGTTAAATCCCTAAATGTAATCCTAGAGTTACGAAAAAGGGGCGACGCAAGCCGATTTTACCTCTTTGCATTATAGATTTAAAAAATGTTTTAAACAGAAATAAATTTCTTATTGAAATGGTATTTGAGCAGACAAAAAGGATAGTAAACAGAAAACTCAGGAAAATCGGAATCAAAGTCCACTACAGGTTGTGGAAGGAAAAGTACGAGGAGAGCTGGGTATATGAGCATGGCCATGTCGTGCATCTCAATCCTGATGACAGGAGGTCAAGCACCTTGGCGATAGAGAGCATGGAGCATTTGCTGCTGCATGAGATAGCGCATATTGTTGTGAACGATTACCTGTTGAAAAAGATAAAAGGCAGCGAAGAGGCGCAGAAACTCTTCGGCGACCTGGCAAGGAGATACAGGCGCGATTTGAAAAGAAAATATAAAAATAAAGATTTCATATCAACATATGCCCAGGTGCATCCCGAAGATAATTTTGCAGAAGTTTTTGCGGTGTTTGCAAATCTCGAGGGCGATTTCAAGAAGATAAGGAAATTCCTGCGGAAAAGCAGGAAGAGCAATTTGGTATTGAAGCAGATGTTCTGGATGCGTGATTTCCTAGAGTCCATAAAAGAAAAGCAAAGGAAGGGGAAGAGGCATTACCACAAGGTAATCAGCAAGAGAAGATTCAACGCGAAACCCTAGCCTGTACATGCTTGGGCCGTTTGCGGCTTCTAGCAACAATGACAAGGACTTCCTTTGGCTTCCTTATCCTGTTGACTTTCAGGAATATTTCATGCTCTATGAAGTGCCGCATCTGTTGGAATAGAATGCCTAAAGGTATCCACGCCATGTTAAACAGCCCCCTGTTCACGTGAGATATCGCTAAACTTGTTTAGCGGGACAGCTAACCTGTTAGCTGTATCTCTCAAGGATGAGGCTTCTTTCTCTCCTTTGCCTTCCTTGAGGCTTATCTCAAGCTTCAGTTTGTTTGTTGCCATGTTCAGGCCACCTGCAACTTTTCCCTTTGTATCAGGCCCATTTCCTGCATCTTCTGGAAAAAGTCCCTTGTTATGAGAATATAATTGGGCTTGACCTGTGTTTTTTGGAAGATGAATCCTGCCATGTCCCCTACCTCTGGCTCTTTGAGAATATCTGAGACTATAAAGACTTTTTTGTCCTTGTCCTGGTACGCCGAATAGGCGCCGCTAAACCTTTCCTTTAGGGATTTCTTGAACAGCTCTATAGGGTCGCTTGTGCTGCCAAAGACTAAGGCGTGGACGTCGTGGTAAATTGTGGCTTCCTTGTTGACACTATAGAAGACAAACTTGTCCATCTCTTTCTTTTGTACCAAGCCCAAAGAGGTCAGCTTTTGTATAATCCTGAAAGTCGTGGACAAAGGAACGCCAGTTTCTTTAGAAAGGTCGCGGATGTAAAAATTTCCAGATTTTGGTAACAACTTTCTAAGGACTTCAACTGTCTTTCTGTCAAAAAGACTTGCCAGTAATTGTGTCTTGTCCTCTTCCATTGACCTCTTTACAAGAGCTCAACCAGAACGTTGCTCGTCGCTGATCGCTCCTGCGCCTCGCGAGAATGATACCAGGAGGTGCCCAACAAGTTTTCACCTGTTGGGGTCCCGGCTATGGAATACTACTATGGCGATCCTTGGATATAAATGTTTCGTATTTAGAAACACTGTTTACAAAAGGAACAGGGTTTCTGAAACAGCGTTCCAAATTGTAATCAGATTTTCAATCATATTGCAAGAAAATCAAAAACTTGCCAAAACCGACCTCCATAGGAAACCAAGGGGTCCTGTTCCCTTGATGGAACAGGTGTAAGAAGATTACAATATTGTATACTAAACTTGCTGAATTTGGGTAACCTTAAACTCAAGACCAGTAAAGTTCTGATTACCCGATATAACCAGTCTCAGACTTGTTTTCCTTTTCTACTATTTGTGAATGCTGCTGTTGGTGAGCTTCCTTTGCCTGCTGTACCTTTTGGGTCCTTTGCTCCTCTATTTCCTTTACCATTCTTCCCAGGGCCTTCTTGAGCCAAAGCCTTTCATCTATGAACTGCGCATCAACAATAGACAGGCCTTTGTCATGGCACCAGAACAGCGGAGTCTTGTGCATTACCAGCCATGAGCCGATTTCCTCATACTTTATCTGCACAGAGGCCTGCTTGACAACATCAACAAGGTTAATCTGCATCGGCACGCCATGAGGCTGCTGCTTTTGTTCCTTATCTTTGCTTTTTTTGAACAACATAGAATTTGGAATATGCATCGACTAATAAGGCTTGCGATTATAGAGACGCATAGACCGAATAGATAACTAAAACTACTATCATAGGTATAACAATATAATTGACAGAATATTCTTCCGCCTTATGCCAGAAGTCATTTGTGTTACAAATATCATCAGCCATACTTTGTAAAGAATCTGAGCTTTAATATAATTTTGTTCTAATTATGGAAAAGTCCCGTTGTAGACATCAACTATGTGGATTGCCCAGACTAGCATGGCAATTACAGATATAATAAAGATTCCCATTACAAGCAATGTCTGCTTGTCCGTTTTGAAAGGAAGTCTTATGGAAGGCAATTTCGGCCTTAACTTCAAAGCCGCCTTCTGCTCAAATACTTCAGTCTGTTGCGTTTGCTCCATGCCGCTTAACCCTTGGATAGAGATTTAACCTTTTCCTGCACCTCAGCAGGCAGTTTTGCAAATGGCGGCAAGCCCTCTATAGTTATGTCGTAGCCTTTGTAGTTTCCAACCATCATTGGTTGACCTATTATGTAAATGAAATTTTCTAATAGTTGGCTCTTGTATGTAATCCTTATTTCAGCAGCAGGGTTTATTGGCCGCATACTCTCCCCTACATTTTCCTTTGCTATAAGCTCCAGGCCCCGCCTGTCAAAAACGCTGCAATAAGAAGAAAGCGCAATCCTTGCAATCGGTAACTTTACGAATATGCCCTCAGCTTCGGTCATCACAAAACAGTATGCAGTAGATTTTTATGCCTTTCTTTCTCTATAAATAGAAGTGATGCACATGGCAGTCAAAGAATATCTTGGAAGAAAAGTTTTCTATTATGAAACCTTTAAGGATGACAAGGGCAGGGAAAGGCGGAAAACAGTTTGCATACAGGAACTGAAGTCCCCTGAAGGCGAAATATTCTATGCAAAAGGCTCTACGGTCTGCAGCATGCAGGACAAATATGTCAAAAAGATAGGGAAGAACATTGCCGAGCAGCGTGCTGATAAAATGGCAGGACTCGCAATAAATTCGGATTTTGAATATCCCTTTCTTAGAGATGAGCCCTATGCACACCGGATGTGGTTTTTGACCAGAACTGAATTGCTTTCAGATTTCGAAAAGAAGCTGCTCGGCTTGGATGATAAGAAGAAAGAAGCCTTGCCGAATGATG
>DATEUM010000055.1:0-4019 GCA_035283085.1 Candidatus Nanoarchaeia archaeon | reverse complement strand
ATCAGGCCCCCAATACCTGGCGATCCTGTTTTTGTTGAGTGGAAAGTTTATGATAGAAGCGACAACGAAGTTGGCACGTTTAGTTTTCCATTGATACAGTTTGATGAAGCCCAAGCTTGCGCGGCTGCTGAAGACGCAGCTGGGGTAGTAGGGATAAGTAATTTTGAATGTTTTAGAATTGAAGATCCTGGATCAAGCATAATGCCAGGGCAATGGGTAGTTTACACTAAACAATCTTTGCTGCCATCTGGATCAGACATAGTCATTACAACACAAATTTACATAGCTTTAGATGAGGAGAATAAAACAGCAAAGGAGGGCATCATAACTTAAATGGAAAAAGTAGTCAGTTGGATGCCGATTTTGCTTTCAGTAGTACTGGCCATAGGCTTGGTAGCAGTGGTATTTGCAAAGCCTTCTGTTGTTGAAGTAGGGCCTGGCGCAGATCTTCCGAACACTATTGACGTATCTGCTGATGGAATCATGAGTGCAGACCCTGATGTGGCAGATATTTTCATAACTGTTGAAACAACTGCAGCAAATGCGGACGACGCGCAGACGCAAAATGCCGCGACAGTGAATTCCCTGAGGCTTGCCCTTGTAGGAACAGGGCTTGTTGAAGAAGTCACAACAACTTCATTCAATATTTATCCCAGTTATGGGTATTATTATGGTTCTTATGCTGGTGCTGCAACTGAACCTGCAGTTGTTGAATCTGGCGTAGCACTTTTCCAACCGCCAAACGGAGGCAGCTATACAGTAACTCATAATTTGAAAGTTCACAGTGAAAATGTCAATGGCGTGGGGAAAATAATTGATGTTGCCGTAGCCAATGGCGCAACAAGAGTTGATTATGTCCAGTTCAGCTTGTCTGAAGATAAGGCAGAGAACTTGAAGCAGCAGGCCCTGAGAAATGCTGTTGCAAAAGCCAAAGATAAAGCCCAAATCCTGGCTTCTGCCTCTGGAGTTTCTTTGGGCAAGCCATTGCACATTTCAGAAAGCAGCTATTACCAGCCGCCAATATTCTATGGAAGGGATGCTTACGCCTTTGCAGGTGTTGCTGAAGCCGCGCCAACGCAAGTCGTGCCTGGCGCAATTGAAGTTTCAGCTTCAGTTTCTATAAGCTACGAAATCGCTTAGAATTTTAGGCGCGCCCGGGAAGATTTTCTCATCAGAGGAAACTAGCGAAAATCACTATTTTCGCTCTGTTTGAACTCCCGACCCCCTCATTAGGAGTGAGGTGCTCTATTTGCTCCTCAAAAACAAAGTCTGTTTTTTGAGACCAAGCTGAGCTACGGGCGCATAACAAGACTTTAAAATCGCATATTTAAACTATTTCATAGCCGTTACGATGTCATCAAGCGAAGCGCAGATGGCATGTCGTGCTCAAACGGCGAAACGTTTGCGTCGGTAGTCTAACGGCAGGACCGAGGCCTTCCAAGTCTCTGATCTGGGTTCAAATCCCAGCCGGCGCATCGCTACTCTTATATATTTACTTCACAAAACAGTTCTGCTATGAGGGTTGCAGTTCTCTATACGGGCGGGAAGGACAGCACGTTTGCCATGTATAGGGCAAAGCAACAAGGCCGCGAAGTTGTGTGCCTGATAACATTAAAGTCTGAGAACCAGAGTTCATATATGTTTCATACCGCAAATATAGACTGGGTCAAGGAACTGCAGGCAAAGGCCCTTGGAATACCGATGATAATGAAGAAAACCAAGGGCGTCAAGGAGGAAGAGCTGAAAGATTTGAAAATCGCCTTGCAGCAGGCAATAAAGAAATACAGGATAGAGGGCGTTGTTTCAGGAGCCAACGCTTCCGAATACCAGAGATACAGAGTCGAGACTGTGTGCGCAGACCTTGGCCTTCGGAGTATCGCGCCTTTATGGCATCTGGACCCTGAGAAATACATAATAGAGATGATGAGAGAGGGTTTTGAAATAATATTTTCAGCGGTCTCTACTGAAGGCATGGGCAAGGACTGGCTTGGAAGGGCTTTTGATATGCAGGCTCTCGAGGACCTGAAAAAATTGCATGCTAAATTTGGCATACATATTGGAGGCGAGGGCGGCGAATTCGAGACTTTTGTAATCAACGGCCCATTATTCAGCAAAAAAATCCAGGTCAATGTTGCGGAGAAGATCTGGCAGGAAGACCACGGGGTCTTCAAGATAAATGATGCCAAGTTGGTGAAGAAATAAACTGATTAAGGGTTAAGTCTCAAGGAAATGGCTGCTCAGACTTCTGCAAGGCTTTGAATTGAGAGATTCAAAAAATCAGAGTAGTTTTAGTTTCCCCGTAATCTTGTCTATTTTCTCTTCCTTGTCAGGGCCTATTCCCAATGCAGTCTTTGTGCCCGGCTGCAGTTCAGTCAGGCCGGCGTCGGCAATCAATGCAGTAAAGAGACGCGCCTTGACGGCCTGTTTGTAGACATCAATGAGCTCTTTCTCAGACTTGACCTTGAGGACAACTTTTTTTGCCCCTTTCTTTTCCCAGCTTGTCACTTTTTTTGGGTCTGATTTCAAAACAGCCTCTACCGAAGCGTGTGCGGCCTGGGCGCACGCCTTTCCTTGAGTTATGTTAAGGTCGCTTCTTAAGACAATGACTTGTTTCAATTGATCCAGTGGCATGATTATTTTTCGGGACTGAATTCAGAGCCGCAATGCAGGCATTTCAGGCGCATATTGACCTTGTAGATTTGCGAAGTCGGTATCGTGCTTTTGGTGGCGCCAAGAGCTGCAGAACCGCATTTGGGGCAGGCGAGAGTTGATTTGTCTTGTGTAATGGCAAGGTGCTAAGTTTGTAATTAATAAGCCTTTTCTCTGCCAGGGTTACAATCTGAACAAAGTTCAGATGTACAACTGAAGCAAGAGCTTCAGTTTGGGCCTTGCAAAAGTCAATGGCCCGGAACGCTCACAAGATGTTGAGAGATATCACAGTCGTTCTAAAAGAGCAGCTATCATTAGCGGCAATATTACTGTTGCATCGCCCTCAATCGTGATGTGCCTCGCCTTTTCCTTCAGCTTGCCCCAGCTGATTGCTTCCCTTGTCTGTGCTCCAGACAAACTGCCGTCGTATTCAACTGCAGTTGTGATGTAGACCGCGTATTCCATTCCCTTGTGGAACTGCGCCCACCATATCGTGTGGTGTTTTGAAATCCCGCCGCCAATCATCAGGGCGCCGATTTTTTTCGCATCAAAGGCTATTGATGCCAATTGGTTCTCATCTGCGAGTATGTCCAGCTTGAAATCCTTATGCCTTTGTGAGAAAAACCACACTTGGCTCCCTACCGCGCCGTCTGTAGGGCCGGGGACAAATATTGGTATCTTATTTTTCCAGGCCCAGTAGAGTATTGATGACTCTTTGTTTTTCTCTTTCTGCAAAGATTCACCTAGGAAGCGGCAAAGCTCTGAAGATGAGACAGTTTTCTTGCCTTCATGATATAACTTTTCAAGAACTTTTGTTACCTTTTCCTCAATGATTTCACCATAGGAGGCATTTGGAACCAAAATATTTCCAAGCCTGTTTATGTGTTTCTTGTGCAATTCCCTGTCGTCAAGCATGAAACTGCCGTGGTAATAGTCTTTCCATACGCGGGCGTAATCGTGATCCAGAAGGCCGCAAGTGGTTATGACAGCATCAACCATTTTGTTTTTAACCAAATCTCTTACAACGCCCCGCATTCCTGTTGAAATGGGTGCGCCGGGCAGGGAAAGGAACTTGAAACAGGCCTTGTCTTTGGACATTGCTTCCAGAATGTCGACGCCTTCCGCCAATTTTTTTGCGGTAAAGCCGCCAGCCTCGCCCATTTGCTTGACAAGGCTGTTGGCAGTATTGCTCTTCTTCAGATTGATGTCTTTGACGGCTTTCATCTTACAGCTTCCCTAATTTCCCCTCTATGTCTTCAAGAGCCTCTTTAGAAACCTTTTTTACCCTTTTCTTTTCCTGCTTCTTGATAACGTGATGCTTGTGCTTCACTTTAGCTATTTTTTCAAGATCTTCTATCAGCTTAGGGCGG
>DATEUM010000054.1:0-6528 GCA_035283085.1 Candidatus Nanoarchaeia archaeon | reverse complement strand
GTCGTGTAGACTGGTTCGATGCAGGCACTTATTTTGATTCTTTAATCAAAGCGCAAGTTGTCGCTTTGCAATTTGAGTCCTGGACAGCTGAAAATGTCTTGAAATCTTATGGCTTTGATACCGGAGCCCAAGGCGTTGATGCAGCTATTGATGAATTCTCCAACTTTTACGTGTCTAAGTTGGATGCTGCCATCCCAAGAAAGTCAGTAATAGTGCGATGTAACAGGTTCCAGATTGTAAATCCTGCAATACTTCCTAACAAGCGGCCTTTTACACTATCAGATAATACATTCGGCAAGACGCAGGCAAACGAGCTTTCTCCAGAGTTGTGCTCGAAATTAGGCAGAAGGGACTGCCTGCTAAGCACCACTGGCGTAAAAGCAGTAAACCCAGAGCCTGGCTTTGAGCAAGAAGTTTCTTTGATAGACGCGCACCGCTTGAACTATAATATCACCGAGCCCAGGCAGGTTTGTTATGTGGCTTATTACCAATACGAGGGCGCAATCAGTGGAAATATCATATCAAGTCCGGCAAGGACTTGCGAATACTGGACAGCCTATTCTGAAAAGTCGGCAGCGTTCCTTAACTAGCAAAAGGTAGATTTATAAGACTTGTTTACTCGAGCACATAGATGGTCAGGCTAGCATACGACAAGTACTTGCAGAATGTTAGCAGGCTGAAGAATCAAAAGCCCTTCATTTCCAGCAAGACGATAAGGGACACTAACAAAGACCCTGGCGAAACTCTCGAAAGTTTAATGGGGTTCTATTCAAAACAGGCATTGTCTTTTGGCGACAAGCCCACTATAAAAGGAATTGCCGCAGCACTCTTTTTTGGAGCTATGGTTGCTTCTGCAGGGTCAGTAGTAGGCGTGGTTAAGGCCGACAGCTCTGACAAAGCTGACAGCAAAGTCAAGACAACGAGCTTTGACTCCTACAAGACAGAAAAATCTGCAGAGCTGTACAAGGATAGGACTGCAGATATAGAAAAAATCGTGTCAAGCCAAAACAATGGTGTTGATAAAACTCAGCAGCCCCCTAGTATTGACATAGTGCAATTGGAAATAGGCGACCCCGTAAATTACCTGCCTTTCACTGTAAAACTCAGCTCAACACCTGACAGTTCAGCTTTGTACAAATTGAATATACTCGACCCAATAACTTTTGACAGCAAAGCCCTTGCAGAATACGGCCAGGGGTTGAATAAAATCTCGTATCCAGATGGAAGTTCCGTGGACAATCTGATAAAAGTTGTTGGCAACACGCTCGAAGTGCCATTTGACGCAACAAAAGTTTCCACTAAAGATTTCTTCTTAAGCACAGAAAAAGTTTCAGGCAGCACGAAATTCCGCGACAAGCTGTCAAACTTTTATTTGGAGGCCAAACGTAATCTGCTGGATGGACCCTCTGATGTAATTGAAAGCAAGACAGGCAATCCGCCAGCGTCCACGATTGCAAAGAAAAATTATTTTGAAATTTTGAATGTAAGGAGAACTTCTGACACAGACCCGATAATTTTGGAATTATCACGGCTCCCACTAATGTCTATTGACCCTAAGGAGACTATCGAATATACAGTTCAACTAGGCAATCTCATAGGATCAGTTAAAATAACAGAGTCTGGCAGTTCAAATAGTGTCCTTTACGGCGGCACGACTTATGCTGATGTAAACAAAATAACCATTTCTGGAAATACCATAGTTATTCCGGTGAACCGGCCAGATTTATTGAATGTAGATGTTTCTTCCGGATTGAATTTTGGCGACAGGATGCTAGGCCTGGCAAGCTTGACATATGTGAATGGACCGGATACTTACAAAGTCACAGATACTATTGAAAGCGGCAGCACAAAAGCATTGAGCAAGACCGGCTCTGTGTCAGACCCAAATAATTTTCCGCAATCTGAATTGATTATTTCACAGGAGGACTTGACATCAGAGCCCAAAGACCCGCTGCGGCCTGGCATGGATGTTTCCAACAATCATAATGACAAGAACCTTGTGCCTGCGGTTTACAGGCACGTTGTCGTGGACGGCAGCAAGACATACATAGAATGGTGGTATTATATGAATGATAATCCTGTTTGTCTGGTTGCAGTTGAAGAAGTATGTTTGGCAACAGACCATCACACAGGTGACTGGGAATTAAAGGTAGACGAGCTGGAAAACGGCTTTTACCAGAGAAGTGCCTTATTTTACCACATTAAAGTTCCAGGAATAAATCCTGGCATACTGTACACAACTCAGCAAGGGCCTGTTTTTATGGAAGCGTGGGGACACGGCCTTTTGCCAGTGAATTTCTTTGATAGTGAAATAAAAACTTCCAAAGACCCGATAAACGGAGAAAAGCTCTATGCCTGGAAAACCCTTGGCACGCAGAAAAAGCTTGCACAATTACCAATCCAAAATCTGGCAACCCTGGAACAGGAAGTGAAAAATCTTAATCAGGAAAAGGACAAGCAGTTCAATTATGCAGGATATCCAGGAGCAGCATCTAAAGCTCTGGGGCAAAGGAGCTGGAATCCTTGGTACCAAGATGTCAAGGATAATCCGAAAATAGCTTTCGGCGGAGCAGATGTATTAGCATTCGGCGCAAGTTCTAATGCGGCACAACAGCCAGCCCTATTGTCTGTAAAAGCTTCCGGCCCAATAGAAACATCCCTGTCAATTGCTGAAAAATCCTTGGGAACTGTTGATAGCAAGGTAAAATCTGATTTCTACGGCAGCTATTCCAAGAAATCCGGCAGGGAATACATTACTGCATTGCTCGACAGCTACGATTTGGGGCAAGTGCTTGCATCAAGCACTGGAAATGGAAAGTCAATAGTGGAAATCGAGTACTTGGATGTAAACAACCTGAATTCTCCAACTCCCAAGAAGGAAGTTTTTGAATATGATACTTCGAGCGGAGAGAAATATTATTTCAAAGTAGTGGGTGGCAAGCCGCAGATTGTAAAGCACATTGCGCCAGCATTTGGCGGCGGCGCATCAGGTGCAAGCATAGCAATAGGGGCTGCAACAGGAATTCTTACAGCGCTTGGCGTCGGAACTTATTTGAAAGGAAGAAACAAGAAAGAGAACTGACAGACTAGACTGGGATATCTCTTAACACAAGGCATGGCAAAATTTTGAGTGGCCATTTCCTGAGACTTAACCCCAGCAAGTAAGTTTATTAATTCCGTTATGCCTAACAAGGCATGGCACTTTCAATGAACAAGAAAGGCGTGGAAGCCTGGTGGGGTTTCCTTGCCGGCGCAATTATAGCCATTGTTGTTGTCATAATAGTAATCGCATTGTATTTGCAAATAAGAGCTGGAGGCGAGGCATCATTGCTTGGAATCGCTGACCAGCTGTCAAACCTGTTCAAATGATGCCTGGAAAACTGTTCAGCATGATTAGATTAAAATTGCCAAAGAAAGGTGACATAGGATACGCCTACATAATCATGATAGTGCTCGGCATAATCGGCATTATCCTTATATTATTCATACTTAGAGGCGGTTTCGGGCAGTTAAGCGTGAAACTTCTCGGCCTGCTTAACCAGACAGCGCCTCCTGCTGGATAATAGATAGCTAAAGTTTAAATAGTTCAACTTAATCCAAGTTTTATGGCCATTAAGGGACAGGGATTACCAATATCATTCATAGTCATAGCAGCAATATCTGCCCTGGTTCTTGTTCTGGTTGTGGCATTTACCATAGGCGGCCTTGGCGACTTGTTCAGGGGAATATTCCAGACGGGCGGCCTTGGCGACGAATTATCATCGGTACAGACTGCCTGCCGAACAAGCTGCACAACCTCCCAGACAACTTCTATAGATTTGGAATCATTCCAAAGTTCAAGATATTGCAGGGAGGTCTATTCTGTTGACATCGACAACAAAGATGGTCTTACAGATAACGAAAAAGGTTTGCATTGTTGGGACTCGCAGCAGGGCAGCATAAATGTCGGCTGTGATGCGCAAGTCAACGGCCAGGTATTTACAGAAGAGAACTGCCCTGAATTTGCCGCCGGAGGGGGCGGCGGTTTCTAAACTGAAAATGAAGAAAGGCCAAGGCTTGCCTTTGAATATGATTGTTTTGGCAGCAATTGCTGTCCTAATCCTAGTTTTAGTTGTCGCCTTTTCCACGGGCTCTTTGGGAAAGCTTTTCCGCGGAATACAGACAATACAGCAGGGAGCCACCCCTGAAGAAATAACAGGCTTCAGGATAGGTTGCGAGCAGAGTTGCTTCCAAGTCCAGCAATTAGTTGACACTGAAAATGAATTCCTGAATTCAGAGTATTGCAGGAGGTCAGTAAAGACAAATGAGACTGGCAGCCTGCAGGACACGCGCTGCTGGCAGCCGCCGTCAAATGTCGAGTGCAGCAAAACTATTTCAACTCCTTCAGGCACTTCATTGAACTGTAGGGGCACAGGAGCGATATGCGATTGCATCTGAACAAAAAGGGGATAGAGCTTCCAATACAAGTCATAGTTGTAGTGATAATTCTTATGGCCTTGCTCGTCTTTCTGCTGGTATTTTTCACAGGCCAGAGCGGCAAACTTACAATGCTCTGGGAAAACCTGGTTTCAGGAAGCATCAACCAGACGCAGGCGCTGGGCGGGTGATTTCATGCTACCATTGACCAAGCGTGGCGATATCAGCTTCGTAGCCAAAGTCGTAATCGCAGTCGTATTTTTAGCGCTCATCGCGGGCTTCCTTTTCTTTTTTGTTTTCCCTTTCATACAGGAGTCGCCAGTGCCAGGGTTTCAGGCAGTTCCTGGAGTACCAAATCTCTCACCTGGCAACTATTTCACTGTCGACAGATTAAGTGGAGAGCGCGGTATTCTGAAATTTTATGTCGTAGACCCTGCCGGAACCGGCGATACCGCAGAAGATGATGTTTATGTAACAGATTTCCATCCAATAACGGGCTATTCTGTTTCTGAAGACCGAGCTCCTACTATAGTGGAAGATGTTTCCGCATCACAAAATCTGTACATAATAATTGTTGCAGACCCGGAAATAGAAACGCAGAGGGAGGTGAACATAATAGACCAGATGAGAAGCAACAACATCAATCGATTTAACAAAACTTTTGTTTCTGTAATTTCCGTTACTGATCCAGAATTGATTCCAGACTTTGTGCACAGGAGCATTGCCGGCTGTGTCACTTGCGAAGCTGGGGCCGCTGATTTGTGGGCTGCTATCATCAATGCCACTCTTGCCACAACATCTGTTCCCCGCTCTGATAAAGTTGCAATTTTCATTTTATCTGACGGAAGGCAGGATGCTGCTGCAGATGATGAAAAAATAACAGCAGCGAGTTTTGGCTTGTCACAGACAAGGGCAGAAGTTTATGTCATGGCAAATGATATCAGCAAGTGTTCTGAGGATGGTAATCCTCTGACTCTGATAAGCACGACAATAAATGCAAAGCGCGAGCCCTCTGGCTGTTTGGCAATTGAGAACTCTGCAGATGTGATAAGCGGTGTTTCTGACAGGGCTGCCCAAATAACTTTGAGGTACAGGCCGCTGAAAGGAGCTGACGGCGAGCAGCACAATGTTACAGTCAAGGTGGACAAGGGACAGTTCAGGGGTTCTGGCTCTGTACTCGTAGTCTACCCAGAGTCATCACCGCAATGAAAAAAGCAATAGCAAGTGTTGCAGGGCTTATAATAGCGCTGATAGCAATGTTTCTGATGATGTTATTAGCCTATGCATTCCTGGCGCAATTTTTTGAGTCTACGAACGAGCAAAAAATTGTCAATGACCTGAAAGCAGGCATTGAATTGTTGTGCAAGGAAGGTCCTTCTTCAAGAGGTTCCCTGCCAGTTCCCATTGTGTTCACTGATTTCCGCGGAGGCCGGCAGAATTTGGGTTTCTATGACATTCGCCTTACTCCTGATGGCATAATTGAGATGAGGACTTCATCCATAAACTGCGACAATGCTCCTGGCTGCAAGGGTAATAATGCGCAGCAATTGATTGCAAAACAAGTTGAGTGTCCCGGGGGCGCAGAGTTCAAGGAATGTTTCATCGAGCCCAAACAGGGCGGCGAGGCAATCAATGTCCAGATAATCAAGGAGCAAACTTTGCTGTCATTTGGAGAGCAAGCAGGAAGGATAATGTGCGTATGAGCGAAACTACTGAACGAGGGAAATCTCTCAACACAAGGCTTTGCGAAGGGAAAGCAGCCATTGCCATGAGACTTAACACTCGAGTGCCGGAGGCTATGTTATAAAATGGCTGTGAAATTACTACCCCTGGCAATCCTTGCATTGTTCATGGTAGCCATTTTTGTCATAGTTGGATTCCTGTTTTACTCGCAGACGCTTTTCGGCGGTCCTGAGTATGACGCCCAATCTACTGTTGCCGAACTTTTGAACGAGGCCTGCTCTGAAAATCCCGGCTTCAAGACAACTTTGAGCATATTTATGCCAGATTCTAAAGGCGTGAGGCCTCCAAACATAGATTTCTTTTTCCTTTCTGCAACTCAGGACCATTTGCTGCTGGGAGCAAGGCGCTGGGGCGTTGAGAAGAATGATT
>DATEUM010000053.1:0-8902 GCA_035283085.1 Candidatus Nanoarchaeia archaeon | reverse complement strand
CCTTTTCTTGTCCTTGCCCTTGTTTTCTGTGCCTGCCAGTTCGAGCTGGCCGACTTCCTTTGTGCTTTTCACATGCGTTCCGCCGCATGGCTGCATATCAATTCCTTCTACGGAAACAACCCTTAATTGCGGGATTGAAGGCGGCAGCTTGTATTTCAGCTTGACCATGTCATTCTTCATGACCTCATCATATGACATGAAGCTTGTTTTAACTTGAATATCCTGGGAAGTAATTGAATTTGCTTTTTCTATGAATTGCTTCGCCAAATCTGAATTGAAATTTTCCAAATCAAAATCTATTCTTGATATGTCATAGCCTATTTGTTTCCCAGTAGTAAGAGTTCCAGTAGTTGCTGACAGGATATGGCAAGCGGTATGCATCCTCATATGCTTGTATCTTCTTTCCCAATCAACCCACCCGTGAATCTTGTCTCCCACTTTAAGGCCGTCTTCGTCGACCTCGTGTATTATGGAATCTCCCAATTTTTTGATTCCCCTGATGAGAAAGTTCATTCCTTCAGGCAACTTCACCAACTTTCCCCTATCATCTGGCTGGCCTCCAGATTCCGGATAAAATGCCGTCTTGTCAAGGACTATATTGCGGCCTTGCGCCTGCATCACAGTAGCCTCAAAGTCTTCAAGATAGCTGTCCGTCAAATACAACAATTCTGTCATGTTCTCCCTATTATAGCAAAATCTGCGAGCATTGCGTACAGCTGCACGAATTCGTTTGAGCCTTCCACAAGGCGGAATTCGTATTCTCCGCAAGCCCTCACCAGGTTTACTTTTAATTTCTCATCCATTTCAAGCTCTTGGAGTTCTTTCTGTATTTGTTTTATGATATCAACCCCGCTTAGTCCGTGCTTGACCATAACATCTGTCAATAATCTGCGGGCATCAACAAACCTGCCTCCTATGGCATACTTTACAACCATTTCTATTTCCTTTGGCTCTGCAAATGATACTACTTGCGCCACTGTAGCAAGGTCTATTGTTTTTGAAACTGAGGCGCAGGCTTGCATTAAGTTGTGGGCTTTCCTCATGTCACCTTCAGACGCCTCATAAATCAAATCTGCCGCATCTTTCTCCAGCTTCAAGCCTTCTGATTCTGAGACATTTCCCAGTACAGACACCACAACTTCTTTAGGCAGTGGTTTAAATCGGAAAATTGCACACCTGCTTTGTATGGGTGGAATAATTTTTGAAGAATAGTTGCAAGATAATATGAAACGAACTGTTTGTGTGTAATCTTCCATGATTCTTCTGAGAGCATCCTGCGCTTCTCTTGTAAGAGCATCACATTCATCAAGATAAATAATCTTGAAAGGAACCTCTTCCATTGCCCTGGTTCTGGCAAAATCCTTTACCGCGCCCCTGATTGTATCAATGCCCCTGTTGTCAGAAGCATTTAATTCCAACACGTGGTCTCGCCAATTTTCTCCGTACAATTCCTTTGCTATAGCGAGAGCAGCAGTAGTCTTGCCTATTCCTGCTGGCCCTGCAAACAAAAGATGGGGGAAACTTTTCCCTTTGACAAAAGCGTCCAGCCTTTTAGTGATATCTTCCTGCCCTTTAATCTCGAGCAGCTTCTGAGGCCTGTATTTCTCTGTCCACACATCAAGCATTTTATCTCCACAACCCTCACAAAGTGAAACGGAAGTTTTTAATATATATGGATTTGTAGACTAGAGTATGGGCGACATTTTATTGCAATATATGATAATGTCGCATAACACCTAAACATTGAAATAAAATGGCGGGTGGTTGCCGGATTTGTCCGCAATTGTGTATCGCAAAGCGATACGCGGTTCTCGTCAACGTCTTGTAAAGAGGTTGATAGGAATTCTTTAAATAGCCCTGCCCATCTTTTTGACTATGACACGATTTGAGCCTACTAAGCTTGAGCCAGAACTACTTAAGTGGTGGAAAGAGAAAGAGATATACAAAAAAATAAAGAAAAAACTCTCCAAGGCGCCCAAGTACATGTTTCTGGACGGGCCTCCTTATACTACAGGCGCAATTCATGTAGGCAATGCGTGGAATTACATGAACAAGGATTGCTACCGGCGTTTTCTGAGAATGTCAGGACATAATGTCCATGACCAGCCCGGATTTGACACTCACGGCCTTCCTATAGAGCACAAAGTCGAAGTAAAGTTAGGAATAAAGAACAAGCAGGAAATTGTTTCCAAGATAGGCGTTGAGAAATTTGTCAAGGAATGCGAGAAATATGCTTACGACAACATGTATCCTATGATTAAGGACTTTCAGAGGCTTGGCGTGTGGATGGATTGGGAAAATCCCTACATGACCCTTCATAACGAATACATAGAAGGCGCCTGGTGGGCTTTGAAGAAAGCCTGGTCTAATGGATATTTATATCAAGGATTAAAGTCAACAACATGGTGCCCAAGATGTGCGACAAGCCTGGCAAAGCATGAACTGGAATATGAGACTGTTACAGACACTGCGATTTTTGTGAAGTTCCCAATAGTAGAAAAAAAGAATGAATTTCTGATCGTGTGGACAACTACCCCATGGACGATTCCTTTCAACTTGGCTGTAATGGCAAATCCGAAACTTGACTATGTGAAAGCTAAGGTTGGCGATGAAGTTTTTATTGTTGCAAAAGACTTAGCTGAGAAAGTTTTAGGTTTGATAGGAAAAAAACACAAGGTCCTTGAAACTCTGAAAGGAAAAGGCCTTGAAGGCCTGCAGTACAAGCATCCCCTGGCTGATGATATTCCTGCTTTGAATGAATATTCAAAGCTCAAGTGGGCGCATAAAGTTGTAATGTCTGACAAGTATGTCTCTGCTGTTGATGGTTCTGGATTAGTGCATACAGCGCCTGGCTGCGGCCCCGAGGACTTTGAAGTCGGTCAACAAAATGGGTTGCCTGCTTTCAATGAGTTAGATGAACACGGTTACTACTCTGAAAAAATGGGTCCTTTCTCAGGCTACAAAGCCAGAACTGACGATGACAAGTTCATAAAAGAGTTTGAAAAGCGCGGCATGTTGGCGCATAAGGACAAATATGAGCACGAATACGCGAAATGCTGGCGCTGCGCAACTCCTGTTGTCTACAGGGCGACTAAACAATGGTTCCTTGCCCGAACAAAATTGAAAGAATTGATGCTGAAAGAAAATGCAAAAGTATACTGGACTCCTGACTGGGCCGGCCAGAGATGGTTTGAATCCTGGCTCGAGAATCTGGAGGACTGGAATATTTCAAGGCAGAGATTCTGGGGTATTCCCCTTCCGATATGGCTCTGCGGCAAGTGTGACAACCAAATTGTTGTTGAATCTTCTGCAGAAATAAAAAAACTTGGCGGAAAAGTGCCGAAAGACTTGCACAAGCCCTGGATTGACTCTGTTGAATTGAAGTGCAGCAATTGCAAGTCATCCATGCAAAGGGTTCCAGATGTTCTTGACGTATGGCTGGACTCTGGAGCTGCTCCATGGGCCTCGACTGGAGACAAGGATTTGGTTTTAGATTTCATAGCAGAAGGAAAAGACCAGATTAGGGGCTGGTTCAACTCTCTCATGTCATTATCTATCGTAGCCAGAAAGAAAGTCCCTTACAAGTCTGTGTTCATGCATGGTTTCATCAACGACTCAGGAGGAAGAAAGATGTCTAAGCACCTGGGAAATATAATAACGCCATATGAAGTCGTGAACAAGTACGGCGCAGATGCCGCAAGGTTTTATGCGATAGGCGGGGCCAAGCCAGGCTTGGACTTGAATTATAATTTCGCTGATGTCGAGGCGAAATTGTCAAGCCTTAACGTGTTGTGGAACACCCATTTGTACTTAATTGAAGCCGCGAACCTTGCAGGAACAAATCCCAGCAAGATAAAGACTGCAAAACTCGAGGCAGAGGACAAATACATGCTCTCCCGGCTTAACAGCACAATAATAAAAGCAACAGAAATGTTCAACAAGCATTATTTCAACGAAGTTCCCTGGGCCATCGAATCATTATTTTTAGACCTCAGCAGGTGGTACATCAAAACTGCCAGGGAACGAATTTCTGAAGAATCTGTTTTGTATGTCATTTACAAAACCTTGATGGATTCCATAAAGATGTTCGCAACAATTTCTCCTTACATCACAGAGGCTATGTACCAGAACCTGAAAAAAGAATTCAAGTTGAAAGAAGAATCCGTACATTTGCTGGAGTGGCCTGAAGCAAATGACAAGGTGATAAATACAAAACTGGAAACTGAAATCACATATGTTCAGAATGTCCTGTCAAGCCTGCTTTCCTTGAGGGAAAAGCTCCAGAGAGGAATAAGATGGCCCATCAAGTCTGCGATTGTCGTGACAGAAAATGAAGAGCTTTCTTCAGCGGTGCAAAAACATTCTGAACTGCTGAAAAGGCTGTCGAATGTTCTTGAAGTCAGGGTGGAGCACAAGCTTGCAGGAATAAAACATGACGTCAAGGCAGATTTCTCACGCGTGGGGCCAAAGTTTGGCAAGGATTCGTCAATTGTTGTGACTGAAATTGCGAGAATGTCGCCAGAATCAACATTGAAACAGCTGCAGAAAAAGGGCAAGGTTACTGTGGAAGTTAGAGGAAAAGAAGTTGAGCTGCAGCACGATGACCTGATGATAGAAGAAATACTTCCGGAAGGAATTGCGGGGGGGATGTTTGGCTCTTATTCGCTTTATTTGGAAAAGCAGGAAACACAGGAGATGCTGCAATCAGGATTTGCAAGGGAATTTACAAGAGCAGTCCAGGCCTTGAGAAAGACTGCTGGCCTGCAGAAGACTGACAGGATAGACCTCTATGTTTCTGCTGCAACAACTGCACAGAAAGCTCTCGAAGCAAACGTGAAAGAAATAAAGGAAAAAGTTGGGGCAAAAGATGTCAACTTTGTTGCCCAAAAAGTCGTAAACTCGAGAAAATCAAAAGACAAGATTAAGGCCAGGAACATTGAGGCAGAGTTTGGTTTCTAGATGCAATCTGACATTGTGTTAAGTCCAAACATTGTGGCTGCATTTTCTTTTGCAAGGCATGATGATGAGAGATAACACAGTTCTGGTTCTAGCAGATACCTTTATAAAGGCAGTTTAAAAAGACTTTATAAAGCTTATAAAAGGAGGGCTTGTGATGGCTAAAACTGCTGCTAAAATAAAACCAAAAGTTCGAAAACACCCGAAGGTGTATACAAAAACCCAAAACGTTGTTGTTTCTGCTTCTTTGCACCGCGATTTACCACTGGAAAGGCTGGCTGCAAAATTAGAGAGGGCTGATTACAATCCAGAAACTTTCCCAGGCCTCATACTAAAGCTAGACGTGCCAAAGGCTTCTGCGCTCTTGTTCAGTTCAGGAAAAATAATCTGCACCGGCACAAAATCTTTGCGCGAGGCCAGGACCGCCATAGAAGCAATCGTGAAGAAACTGGGCGCCATTGGGATAAAAGTGAAGGGCGATACTGAAATTGAAGTGCAGAACATGGTAGCAAGCGGTGATGTTGGCGGAAAATTGAACTTGAATGAGATAATCTTCAAGTTTGAGAACACTGAATACGACCCCGAACAATTCCCGGGGCTTGTATACAAGCTGCCGAACTCGCACATAACTTTCCTTTTGTTCGGAACCGGCAAGATCGTCATTACCGGGGCAAAGTCTGAGAAGGAAATCGTGGAGTCTGTATGGACCTTGAGGGACCAGCTGATAGCAGCAGGCGAGCTGCAGGAATAGTATACTCCAGCAAAGAAATAGTTTAAAACTTCTTGCTTCTTCTTTTTATCAATGTCAGTGGGGGTGCAATGCTATCAGAACAGACGGTATCAAAATTTAGGACTTTTATCGAGAATTACTATAAGAGGGAACTATTTGACAACATCAAGAAGGGCAATACAAGCATACTCATTGATTTTGCAGTTCTGTCAAGATTTGACATCGAGCTTTCCGAGCAATTGCTGTCAAATTTTCTTGAAACAGTCAGCAATTTTGAGGAATCAATAAAAGAACTGGACATTCCCGAAGCAACTTATCCCATAAAAGTCCGTTTCATCAACCTGCCGAGATCTGCTTTCGTAAGGATTCGCGACATAAGGGGAAAGCATCTCAGCAAGGTCATACTTACAGAGGGGCTGATAAGGCAGGCGTCTGATATCAGGCCAAAGGTCACGACTGCAACATTTGAATGCCCTGGCTGCGGCGCTCTCATAAGAATGGACCAAACAGGCAACAAATTCAGGGAGCCTGGAAGATGCCCAAACCTGTCGTGCGGCCGCAAGGGCAGATTCAGGTTGAAAGAGCAAAAACTCGTTGACGTTCAGAGGCTGGTTGTAGAGGAGACACCAGAAGCCTTGGAAGGCGGAGAACAGCCGAAGAGGGTTGCAATATATCTGCAAGAGGATCTTCTGGAGCCTAAATTGGAAAAAAGAAGATACCCTGGAAACAAGGTCAGGATTGTTGGCATAGTAAAGGAAGTTCCAGTGCCTCTCAACTCTGGCGGAATTTCTGCAACTTATGATTTGTGCCTGGAGGCCAATTCCATAGAAACCATAGAGGAGGATTTTGAGGAAATTTCAATATCGCAGGAAGATGAGCGCGCCATAAAGGAGCTGGCGTCAAAGCCAGACATCTATGAGCAGCTCGCGCAGTCCATAGCGCCGTCAATTTACGGGCACGAAAACATCAAGCTCGCAATAATACTGCAGCTGTTCAGCGGCGTAAAGAAAGTCAGGAAGGACGGCACCCGCACAAGGGGAGACATGCATATTTTCCTGGTAGGAGACCCTGGCGCTGGAAAGTCGCAAATACTCAGGTATGTTGCTACACTGGCGCCCAAGGCCAGATACGTTGCAGGAAAAGGCTCGACTGCAGCAGGCATCACTGCTGCCGTTGTAAGGGATGAATTCATCAAAGGCTGGGCTTTGGAAGCTGGGGCATTGGTTTTGGCAAACAAAGGCATTGCGTGCATCGATGAATTGGACAAGATGTCGCCAGAAGACACCAGCTCTATGCACGAGGCGTGCGAGCAGCAAACCATCACCATAGCAAAAGCAAACATTCATGCTACACTAAGGGCTGAAACTTCCATACTTGCTGCGGCAAACCCTAAATTCGGCAGGTTTGACCCGTATGAGCCGATACCAAAACAGATTGATTTGCCTCCTACACTGATTAACAGGTTCGATTTGATTTTTCCAATCAGGGACATGCCAAACTTGGAGAGGGATGAGAAAATCGCACAGCACATCCTGGATTTGGCTGCAGCTCCAGAGTCCATAAAATCTGAAATAAGTTCGGCTTTGCTGAGAAAATACATAGCTTATGCAAAACAGAGCTGCTTCCCGAAATTAACGGCCGGCGCGATTGAAGAAATAAAAAGATTTTACATAACTCTCAGGACAAGTGCAATAAAGGAAGGCTCTGAAATAAGGGCAATACCAATATCCGCAAGACAGCTAGAAGCGCTCGTCAGGCTGTCAGAAGCTTCTGCTAAAATAAGATTGAATGACAAAGTGACAAGGAAGGATGCGCAGAGGGCAATCGATCTCCTTAAAAGCTCTATGCAGGAAGTCGCATTCGATATCGAGACGGGACAGTTTGACATGGACCGCATCGCAACTGGAATAACTGCAACGCAAAGGACACAAATTGCTGCTGTAAGAAGGATACTCGACTCCCTGACAGAAAAGCTTGGCAAGCTCGTGCCGCTGTCTGATGTATTGAGAGAAGCGGAGGCTGAAGGAATCGCGAGCGCCAAGGCAGAGGAGATAATAGAAAACTTGAAAAGGAAAGGAGACATACACGAGCCGAGGCACGGCTTTTTGGCAAAAACATGAAACCTGTGATGAAGACGAAACAAAGGGAAATTGCAAAAAAGACTTGGATATGCAACTTAATCAAAGGTGAATTTCACAAGAGCGAGGGCTGGACTCCTGGCTATATCCTGCACAATGAGGAAAAATATACCAGAGTTTCCATAGTGGCTTCTGTTGTTGCTAAATTCCTGACTGAAGACGGCAATTATGCTACCATCACGCTTGACGATGGAACTGAAACTATAAGGCTGAAAACTTTTGGCCCTGACGTCCTTAAAATAAGGGACATAAGAGTCGGAGGAGTAGTAAGGTGCGTTGGAAAAGTAAGGATGTACAATGATGAAATATATGTTGCGCCCGAAATCGTCCGCGCCCTTGAAGACCCCAACTGGCTCCTGGTGCACAGGCTGCAGCTCGGCCCTCCTGAAGATGTTTCTGCGGCTAGTGAAATGAAGCCTCAAGTTTCAGAACAGGCTGCTGTTGAGGCACTGAAGGAAGAAGTTGTGTCTGTGCAGAAAAAAATCCTTGACATCATCAGGTCGCTTGATGCTGGCATGGGTTCCGATATGAGCGAAGTAATGGAAAAATCCGGCCTGGAAGAGGAAGAGGCCCGGAACGTCCTGTTTTCATTGCTGAAGTCTGGGGAGATTTACGAGCCCAGAAAGGGCAAGTTGAAAGTCCTTGATTAGCAAGTCTTTTATTTGGCAAAACTTTGTTTGGGATAATGGCTGCTGAAACTTCGAAACTTGAACTGCCCAAAAAATTGCCAGAGATACTTGCACCACACAAGCACCACTGGAAAGCCAAGGCGCACGTCGGCAGGGAGTTCAGGGAGATTTTTACTGCTGAATTAATATCTGTGACTGGCGGGCTACTTGCCGGGACTATCCTTGCAATTTACATAAACCAGATACTGCTCATACCTGGCCTGCTCATACTTCTCCCGGGTTTTTTGGAAATGCGCGGAAATATTTCAGGGGCCCTTGCCGCAAGGCTTGGCACCGCCCTCGATTTAAAACGCATCCCGCCGAAAATTTCTGGCAGCAATTTCGTGAAGCAAAACATCTGGGCTACTTTTGCTGAGACAATTGTCGTGGCGCTCAGCTTGGCAGCCGTG
>DATEUM010000052.1:0-3280 GCA_035283085.1 Candidatus Nanoarchaeia archaeon | reverse complement strand
TCTTTATCCTTCTTGGGTGCTGCTTGAAATGCGACTTGCCGCATTTAGAGCATTGAAATCTCATATTGGCTTTCTTTGTGACTTTTGCTTTAGAGTGAATGATCGGCCTTGGACTTCCGCCATAGCCTGATGAAACATGCGCGAAATGCCTGACCCCCCACCGCAATGCGTGCTTTTGCGTCAGAGGCCTCGGCTTTGTCCTTTCAAGGACGATTTTATGGGCTTGGTGTGCCTTGCAAGAAGGGCAGTACTTACTGATTTGTTTTGGCAGTTTCATTTTCAGCTGTTGTCGCCTTGTTTTGAGCCAGCAAAAGGTTTGCAAGCTCTGCAGGAAGATCGACTACTGTTCCTGTGTTGAAAGGGCCATACCTGTTGAGTTTTGTGTCCATCAATTCCGGTATGTCTTCCAGCAGTTTAACACGATGAAAGTCCTCTTTTAAATGTTTCTCCACAGCTATTTTAGCATCAATTTCTATGTTGTCCAGAAGGTCAAAGAACTCTGTGCTGCTGGCTTTCAGCAATTCCAGCAGGGCGAAATAAAGCTTTTCCTCTGGAACAAGCATGCTCGTAGTGTCCTTGAACTTGAAGCCGCCCCTTGCAGTAAACAACGCGCGATTGATGACTTTCCGCTCCCTCTTGTCATACAAATCGCGAAGAGCGCGCTTGGCGTTTTCCAGCTCGACCCTTACTTTTTCCAGCTCTTCGTCAAACCCTGCGCCAGACTGCTTTTCTATGAGCTCTTCCTTGCCCTTGAAATATCGCCTTGTCTTTTGCAGCTGCTCGGTCGCCATGGGCTGCAGGTCGGCGGAATATTTTTCTGTCCGAAGCAATTCATATAAATCCTCATAGCTAAATTCACCTGGAGCCATCTATATACACAAGCACCTCATTATCTTCCGTTCAGAAGAATTATTAACTCTTTTCATGGGGAATCTCTCAACACAATGCCTTGCAAAACTTAAGCAGCCTCATCTCTGAGACTTACCTCGTTCAGTTCTATTTCCTATCTTGTGCTTCGGGTATGTCAGCGGATTCCTTATCCTGCTGCAAATGAAGTCCGGCTTGCAGACTCCAAAGTTTTCATAAAACGACCTGCAGTTTGGCGGCGGCAATTTTCTATTTTGTCTGGCGTGCCAGGACAATTGCGTTTTTACATAGCCAATTTTGAGCGGCGGCTTGTTCTTTTCGTTCCATCTGTGAACAAATTGCTCTATTTCGGGCCAGGCCCACTTCGCATTTTTCAGGAAGTTAATCAGGGCAAAAAGGCTCCTCTTCCTTCCGTCACTCAATCCGTTAAGGATAAGTTTCATGCAGGGAGGAAATGCTTCTACAGGGACTTTGTTTTCATATTCTACTTTCTCTCTGACCGTAGTATCGAGCTTCTCCTGCTTTCTTATCTGCCACTCAAACGCCTGTGTCAGAAGCTGTGCCGCTTCGCCAGGCTGGATGTTTTTCTTTTCAAGAAATTTTACGCTAAAGTCCGTTACTTTTGATGGAATTGCCCATTCTTCAGTAAAATTTTCAATATCAGCAGGCCTGATGGGCAATGATACGAGCCATTTTTTCTCGTTCAAGGAATACGGCATTCTGAACAAATGCCTGCTTGCAATAAGTACGGTGTCAATATCCATTATTGAATATGGGTCGAAAACGTTGTTCTTCACAAGGGTGTCGCTTTGCTTTCCTGTTTTCTCAGCTATTTTTCTTAAGTCATTTTCAGTTTCCAGAATGCTATCAGATAGCCTGTTTCTGATAAATTCCTTTAGGTATGTGGCTATGGCCCGCGGCGCATCAGGGAACGCTATGCTCTCATCCGAAGGAAAGGCTTCGAATGGCACTGCTATGTGAAACCCGCTTCCGCCGGAGAACTTTATGCTGTATGAGCGCACCGAATGCCATTCAAGCGCCTGGACTAGCAATTCAGCACAGATTTTGCTCCACTCAAGGAATTTGCAGTCTATGTCGAGCACAAGGTCAAAGCCAGACCTTAGCTTGTCAAGTTCGTGCTTTTGCATTTCAGAATTTAGCGCCATTGGATTTGACCAGCGCTCCTCAGAGCAATGGAATGAAGTTGCGCCATTGCGAACTTGTTTGGTAACATCAGAAGAGAACTGCAATATGTCTGGCCTCTTGCCGAATCCTGTGTTGAACTGCACTGCAATTTCCCTGTTTTCCGCAATCGCCACAAGGGCAGCGCATACTTCCGGCTTGGAGTAATATGTGATAATCTCTGATAGTCTCATGTGCACCTCAAGAAGCCCTGCAAATTATAGCATTAAAAATATTTAGCAAGCTTAGCATACGACAAGGTATTGGCCACATCAGCAGTCGAGCACCAGCCCCGCCTCGCAACATAAACACCATATTCTACAAATCTCAGCTGGTCTGCGTTATGGGCATCGCTGTTTATTGCAAATTTGCAGCCCATTTCCAAGGCTTCCTTCACAAGGCTATCAGGCAAATCAAGCCTGTCAGGCCCACCGTTGACTTCCAGCAACACACCAGCATCTGCTGCGGCCTTGAAAACCTTCTTGGCATCAAAGTCTATCATCGGCCGGCTGCCGATTTTCCTTGTTGTTAAATGTCCCAGGATGTGTACATTTCCATTAGAGATAACTCTAATTATGCGTTTTGTCTGCTGCTCTCTAGATAATTTGAAATTCCTGTGTATCGACGCCAAAACAACATCTAACTTTTGTAAAATCTTATCAGGGTAATCAAGTTTTCCATCAGGATGTATGTAAACCTCGCTTCCAGCCAGGATTTTAATTCCCTTTACCTTTTTCCTTGCATCCTCAATAGCTTTCAAATACTTCTGCAGCTTCTTTTCATCCATTCCTCTCGCAATTGTATCTGATTTTGAATGGTCAGTAATTGCTACATATTCGTATCCTAATTTCTTTGCAGCTTCTGCCATTTCCACAATAGTGTTTGAACCGTCTGAAAACTTCGTGTGGGTGTGCAAATCCCCCTTGACGTCCTTGAGATTTACCAAGTCAGGAAGCTTCCCGCGTCTAGCAGCCTCAATCTCACCCCTCATTTCTCTCAACTCAGGCTCAATATATCTCAAGCCAAGTTTTTTGTACAACTCTTCTTCAGTATGGCCTGACACTAGCCTGTCGGTTTTCCTGTTGAACAGGCCATATTCAGATAGCTTGTACCCCTTGCTGATAGCTATCTTTCTAAGTTCTACGTTATGGTCAACATTTCCTGTAAAATAATTCAAAGCAGCCCCAAAAACATTGTCAGCTATGACGCGGACATCAGACTGCATCCCATT
>DATEUM010000051.1:0-2529 GCA_035283085.1 Candidatus Nanoarchaeia archaeon | reverse complement strand
TTGGTAAAGTCGACTGGATATTGGAAAAGGGAAAAGTGTTAGGTTCAACGCAGGATTTTACATTGGCAGGGGTCATCGACCCGCCAGCAAAAACTTACGAAGAGACAGAAGCAGAAGTTTAAGCAGATTCGGCTTCTTCTTCTGCCAGCCTTATTGGCTTTGGCCTTCTGATGCTTATTGGAAGGATGCCTGATTCAAATTCTATCTGGGCTATTTCAGTAGTATCGTAAAGGTCTTTTGGCCTTTTTACCAGCAAAGGGGCGCCCATCGACAACTGCAATGCCCTGGCCCCTATTATGCGGGCTAGCTCATATTTAGTATACAGTGTCGCGTGTTCTTCTGCCATTTCGAATATGACCTTTGAATTGGGTTTAAAAGCATTACTTAATCAGTTTCCTTAATTCCTTGGCTTTTTCAGCTGCTTTCTCGAATAGCATGAAAAGCTCATCTTTTGTAAATGGTCCTACGCCGCCTTTCTGCATAGCACACATAGTCCCATCAGGCAAAGTTGCTACGGATAATCTGGCGTCCATGGAACGCTCTTCTTTCTTGTCCATGTCTACAAAAGTGTGATCGCCTACTTTTGCAAATGTCGTCAATATCGGAAGGTCATTTAATTCCAACTTCTTCTTTGTATGCTCCTTGTACAAGACCTTGCCTTCCTTTTCATCGTATTTAGGAAGGACTGCATTTTTCAGGGCAATGATTGCTCCAAGAGCTGCGGCGTCCAACAAGTTGCCATCATCATTAAATGGATAAATATCAACAAAAACAACCCATACTTTTTCTTTTGGTGTTATGCATAGTTTTTCTACCTGTAAGACGTGCGATTCCCTTATTGTTCTGTCAACAACCCTTGCAACTTCTATTGCGGCAGGTCTTGGAGGGCCTGGCTCGAAATCAGGGTTTGCCATAGGGTTGAATTCCGCATTACATATGAGTATTCCTTCATCAGGGGTATCTGGGAAAGGTTCGTCAACATCAAATTTTACTCCTACAACTACTTCTGTTTGCCCCATTCGTACTCTGGCAGAGCCATTGGCTCGTGGTATTGGGTTTACATCTATCTCAATATTTCTGTAATCATACGGCTTTCTTCCATCATGCCGCTCGCCTTTCTCCAAAAGCGCATTTACAAGAGCTTTATACTGTTCCATTTTCTTCCTCCGTTTCCGCAGATTTTTCTACCGCGTATTTTTCTTTCAGCGCCTTTTTCTGTGCCTCGTAGATTTTTTCGCAGGCCTTCATTGACATTTCAACCATCTTCTGCGCTTCGTCCTGTGTAATATTTCCATCCAGCTGCAAAAGTGTAATCTGTTTTGTCTTTGGCATCATAGCCAAAGGCATGTCTGCCTCGCCGAAGTTGTCTTCAGGCTCGAATAAGTCTAGCATAATATTGCCGTCTGCTTTTCCTGAAGCAATTGATGTGACCATGTCCCTCATTTCTACTCCAGCATCGGCTAAAGCAACAGAGGCTGCAGTTATTGCCGCAGTCCTTGTTCCGGCATTTGCGTTTGTGACTTCAATGTAAACATCAATCTTTGTTCTTGGATATTTTTCCAGCATGATTGCAGGCCTAAGAGAATCAGCAATAACTTTGGATATCTCAGTGCTTCTTCTTGAAGGGCCCGGCCTTGCCCTGTCAGTAGTGGAGAATGCTGCCATACTATAGATGCATTCCAAGTAAGCCTTGTCTTGCTCTGCCAAGTGCCTCGGTATACACTCACGCGGGCCATAGACGCCCACCAATACGTACGTCTCGCCCAATTGCAAGGCGCAAGAGCCATCAGCATTAGGAACGACGCCGGCTTTGATTGTTAAAGGCCTTAACTCATCGAACTTTCTTCCATCTAATCTCTTGCCGTTGACAATTAATTTTTCCGGAGCGCCAGGCTTGTTCTTTCCTGTCATTTCATACACCTCACTCTTAACGAGGGGAATCCTTTAACGTCAGGCTTCGCTGAGTTTGAGAAGCCTCTAATCTTAAGACTTACCCACAGTCCGTTAGTTATCATCATTTTTTCTCCTCCAGCATCTTCTTTACCTTGTCAGTGAGCCCTTTTTTATGGGACTCAATTTCTATCATCTTGATTATTCTTTCAACCAGGGCCATGTTTTCAGGCGTTCCGTTAATCCATATCAAGCCGTTCTGGCCTACAACAATTTCTGTTGCAGTTGCATCCTTTATCAAATTGACCATCGAGCCCTGCTTTCCAATTATTCTTGGAATCTTAACAGGGGAGACCCGCGTCAAAATTCCGCCGCGCAGTTTCCTGTAAGGCCTTCTTGATGCTGATAATTTGACATATTTAGTTTCAGTAAGATTAGTTACTTCGCAGAATACATATTCTCCTAAATTAAAGAATCTCGTCAGGTCTGCCCCTCGCGGGATGAACTCTGAAGTCCCTTCAGCCAGAGGAAGGTCTGCAAGGTATGGGGAATTGACATCAAGTGACCATCCGCCTGCCAGCACGGCTGTAACGTTTCCAATTACTTCGTCTCCTCTTTTTGGCAAGTATCGCCCGGCCA
>DATEUM010000050.1:0-5833 GCA_035283085.1 Candidatus Nanoarchaeia archaeon | reverse complement strand
ATAGTTTCAAGGAATTGATGCAAAACCAGATGCGTATCTACTGCGAGCTTCTTGTTTTTCAAAAATGATAGGGTAATCTCCTTCTTTACTATCAGTGGCGCTAAATCAACTCCCATATCATTTCCCTAATTTTTGCTTGACAAGTTCCCTTACCTTTTCCTTGAACTTTTCCTTGTATTTCGGGTGAATACTTCCTGCTCCAGCAGGTTTATGTCCGCCACCTTCTCCCCCAAACTCGGCTGTTGAAGCTTTGGCGAGCCAATTGCAGTCCACTTTGGAGAGTGTCTGCCTGAAACTTATTTTTAATTTGGAAGGCTTTTCCTTTTGCATTACTACAAATAGCAAGTCTGGGTTTCTCTGCGATAACGTTGTTGCTATTGCAGAAGCCAGTTTATGTTTCAATTCCAATTCATAAAACACTAACCCTATTTTCCTATCAATCTCTGCTAATTTTTCCCAGCTATCCATGAAGTGCTCAAACTCTTTTGTTCTTTCTTTGTAAACTTCAATTAATTCTGAAACCTCAGGAATTTTAGCCTCTAAAATGTCGGAAGGCCGGTCAGCTTCCAGGCAAACCTTGAGAGCTAGTTCATTGCCTCCCTTGAGTTCTTGGCTTGCAGTTAGAATAGAAACTATCTCACCTATCTTGCCTTGATACTTGTAACTAACTTTACCCAACTCTCTATATTTAGCAAAAACCTTATCCAAAAAGGGTTTCCAAGCTTCGCCGCTGACATCATGAATCAGGCCTACTGCAGCCAGCCAGTCCAATTCTTCTATATTAATAACTCTAGAGCAAACCTCGTACGTTAGTATTGCACCTGTATGATTCTGTTTAGGTATCTTAGTTTCAAAAAAATCTGGATGAACTTGTACTATCCGTTCGCTATTGAGATTTTTGGTAATCTCATGATTGTCTATTATCATTACATTCGAACGCTCGGACAACTTCAAAACATAATCAATCTCTGCTCCGGCTGGAAGGTCTGTGAATATAACATATTTTGAGTGTAAGCTTAGGCTGCTTAATGTGCTTGGAGAGGCGAATTTCGCCTTGGGCATCTCGCCAAAATATTTCTGGAATGTTCTTAACAAAATAGCTCCTGCAGTAATGCCATCACCACAGCCTCCATGATAAACAATTGTGGTATCTTTAGGATCGCACTGCTTGATGAACTCTGCAGCCTTGTCTAGCATGCCTTGAAGTGAAAAGAAGGCTTAAAAACGATTTTCTTTACTGCTGGACACGGGCCAGTAGCTTAGTCCGGTGGATGGAACCAGAAACTCTTGTTCCAGCTGTCAGCGGCCGTCTTATATGACGACTCTCGTTAAGAGAGATGCTAAGACCACGGCAGGTCCGAGGTTCAAATCCTCGCTGGCCCACATTATTCTAACTGACTAAGGGAAGCTCTCAGGAAAGAGGCTGCTCAGACTTCTGCAGGGCACTATGATGTAAGATTCCCCTTCGCCGTTCACAACCCTTTTAAATCAAAATTTTGCCTCTAGTTTACGCTCCCGTCGTCCAGCGGCCAAGGATGATGGACTTTCAATCCATCGACACGAGTTCAAATCTCGTCGGGAGCGCTCACAATTCTTCCAAAGTGAAAGACGGCGTCTGCTTGGCAGAATATGTTACCTGCGCGTTCTGCGCAAACAGGCCTGTTGCCCTGTTGTGGATTACAAAGAATGCTCCCTTGTCTATGGCACAGACTTCTCTATAGGATGTCACGTCCTTTGCGGAGCAGCCTCCGTATTCAGTAAAAGGCTTGCGATTTACATAATTCTGATATTCTTGTTCGTCAGCCACGACAACAATATCAACGAGCTCGTCAGATTCCACAGAAAATGTATATTCTGCAGTTTCATCTCTGGTACATACAGGGGTTCCCCTTACCACTCCCGGACCAAAAATGTCAGTCTCGTTCCAGTCAGTTTCGTAAGATATCCATCTGTTTAACGGATACATTAAAGAGTTTGGATCATCGACATGCTCAAAGCCAATTGCGTGGCCTAGTTCGTGTGCTGCTACAAGCACAACAGTGTCATAAGTATAGACTTGATAGCTTCCCAAGCATAGGGAATCGCCGACTCCTATCTGAACAAGCCTGCGATTAAGAGCCTGGCCAGCCCGTTCGCCTCCAAATTCCTTTATCCACTGCACCTGAATGTCAGCATCCTCAAAGTTCTGTACTTTTGTGAATTTGAAGCCCTGCTCTTCCCAGAAGGCTATGCCTTCATCAATAGAACTTTGATAACGCGAAGGTATGCCTGACGGCAAGTCTTCAACATAAATTGAGAATTCCTTTATCGTGCCCGGAGGCAGAGGCAAGGACTGCTTGATTTGCGCGCACCCGCTGATAAAGACTAGTGATAATAGTAATATAACGATAAAGATTTTCTTGACCATGGTTTTGTGAGTAATTCGTTTTATTTAAAGTCTTATGACTGGTTTCTCTGCTGGTTCTGCATTCAGTTTTTTGCATAATGCCCTTTGCAATCTTTCAAGAGTGCCATTTATATAGCCCTCGACATTTTCCTCGGCCGACCAGCTTGAAAATTTAGTTTTCATCTGCAATAAATACCTATTAACGCCGTGTCTTTCCCCATAGCCCACTACATATGATAACACTTTAGTTCTTGTTTCGTTTGGCAATCCTAATGGCACAGCAATTTTCGCAACGGCAAATTCCGCGAACGGCTCCTCGTAAAGCTTTGGCCTGAGTTCGTTATCAGCCAATTGAGACCAGGGGAACAATCCTATTGTCAAGTCTTCTTCTACTCTTTGCGGCCTTACATAAGTCCCGATTATGGCTCTGCCTAATGTGGGCAGCTTCCTAAAAATATCCGTTTCTTTCAGGAAGGTCTGCTTACTATCAGGGTTCAAGCCTGGGGCAAAAGTAGTTGCTATAGTTGGAACCTCTGTTTCTAAAATGAGACTTTCTAAGATATTAGGATTTTCAACAAATATTCTAAGTGTGCCATCAGTACTATCTATTTGTGCTTTATCTAAATCTACATTGAATTTTTTGTTGAAGCTCGCCCAAACCATGCAAATTCCTAAAATGTAAGTCTTAAAAGGTGTATGATTAGTCAAGCCATTTTTTATTCTTAATCTTTGTGGGCATTCACTAAATGGTAACAAGGTGAGTATTTATTCTTGAAATATGTATTAACCGTATGAAAATATGGATGCGGAGCTTAGTTCCGAAAGATTGGATTATAAAAGATCGGCATAATAATTGCATTGAAGTTAACTATACAATTAAAGGAAGCCACAGATTCGAACCAAAACCAGTTCAATTTCCAAAAATTATCGAAGTTGACGCTCAATTTGTTGAAGGTTTGGCCTTGTATCTGGGCGATGGTAGCTTTCAAAAGAAAAGACAACATGCCTCGTTTGTTAGCAAAGATAAAGACATAATGCTACATGAATGGCTATTCTTCAAAAATAAATTTGGCATAGGGCCTAAGGAGGTAAGCTGCTACATATCTTTCCGTGCTAACAACCCAAATATTAAAAAAGATTGGGCAAGTTTCTTAGGTCTCCCTGAAAATAAATTTTCAATTCGACATTCAACAAGACACAAACACGAAGCAATGCAGCTCCAAATTAATCGCTCTGCGTTTATACGAATTTTTGAACTTGTTCGTAATAAAATATTAGAAAGTAATTTCCTAGAATCTAAAGAATTAAGGCTGGCCTTTCTAAGGGGCTTGTTTGCTGCAGAAGGAAGTATAGGAATAGCCACCACCGATTCGCCCAAACCTTATATTAATTTTATTAGCTATCATATCTCATTTTACGAAGATAAATTGGCTAGTTTAATAAAGAAAGCATTAGAGTTAGAGAATATAAAATTTAGCGTGACTCGTAGAGAAAAGGACCATTCTATAGTTATAAGAATGACTGGCTGGGACAATTATTGGAAACTATGGCGAGCCAAGATTTTTGACCTTTGCGAAAGAAAAAAGACCAAATTCCTAAAAGTTGCTAAAGACTTGGAGATTAATTGTACTTTTCCTGAGAAATTCAGAGAAAAGCTCTTTGCAAAGACAAGATTTTCACAAAAAGAACTTGCAAAATATCTTACTTCGTGGCAAAGTAATGTAAGCAAAATGCTAAAAGGGGAATTAAGCATCTCAGTAGATAGATTGTTAATTTTGTCGAAATTAAATGGAATAAACTTAGAGCACATTAAAGAAAATATACAACAAACGACAGTTGGTAGCCTCACCAGAATAAATGACAAAGGTTTTATAGAATTAGTTTTTGACTTAAAAACTAATCCAACCAATCTTTATTCTTAATTTTAGTAGGAAGATAGACCTTAGCAGTAAAGTCGATGGACTTGGCAACTAGCGCATCGGATTCAACAGAATAACCAAATTTCTCTAACTTGTCAAGCTCTTGCTGCCACTCCTTGCTTTTAAACCATTCATAGGCCTTAACTTCTTTGATTCTCTTAAAGTCATCTTCAGCCATTTTAATTAGCGCGGTCTTCGGCAGCTTGAAAGTTTTATAGTCATCAACGCTGAAACCAATGTATTTCGCGGATGGGGCAGCAGCCTTTTCAGAAAAAAAAGCAAGATTGATTGACCCTTGCTTATATACAGAATAAATATAGTACCCGTACACGTCGAGATCTGCAAATACATAGATTGGCAGTTTCAATTCCTTTTCAAACCTGCTCAGCAATCTTCTTTCTGCCCTAGCAGGCTGGCCTTTGCCAGTCATTAACAAACAATTATTCTTTTCCCAATATCTCTGCTGATTTAACAGATTCCAGACCTCGTATTTTTCCACTACGAGAATGTAATCCGCAGTGCATTTCTTGAATTTGAAAGTGTCAGGCTCAACAGAAGCTGGTACAGAGCCGCCAGCGGTGCCAAATTTTGTGAAATCCAAAACATCGCCAGTCTTTAGGTCTTCTATGAGTATTGGTCCTGCAAGGACGCCTTTTGGAACAGCAATCAGTCCAAGCTCTTCCCTCAAGGCGTCTATCATTACCTCAATATCTTCAATTATTGCATCAGACTCTTCCTGCTCGTCAAACTTGTCTTCATCAGAGTCTGGCATTGTTCCGCGCAAAAGATAGAATAGCTGCCTAGTACCTAATGTTGGAGCATCCTGCAAAATCAGGCTTTTGAGCTGCGCAGCTATCAGCATGGTCTGCATGAACTTCTTTGCCTGGCCGACATTGTAGAAAGTCCTTGTTCCTTCCTTGTCGCCAAGCTTGATCATCTTGGCCTTGGCATCAAAATAAACATTAGTCAAAGTTCGCAAAGGTATCTTGAGCTTTGGGTTCTTCATGTCCTCTATTGCTGCAAGGACTTGCTTTGCTTCCGCTTCCAGGGCTTCCAAAACTTCTTTTCTTGTTTTACCTTTTGAGTCACTCATCTTTATCATCTCCCTTGAAGGCGCCGAGCTTTCTCTTGGGCTTTTTCTCTTCTTCTTTTTCTTCTTCGGCACCTTCAACAGCGCCTAGTTTTAACATTTCCTCTGTGACCTTGTCGAGCTGCTTGTGAATCTTTTCCTTGTCCTTTCCTGTCAATGCAGCGAGGGCTTCCGCAAGTTCTGCGCCATAGAGTTTGAACATATCAGCTTTTTTCTCAGCAATCTGCTTTCTTTGCTTTCGCCCGACAAACAATTGCAGCTGCCTGCCGACTTCCTGGAGGGCAAGCTTCGCCTCCTTTGTTATTTCATCATAATTTGCAATTGCATCTTTAGACTCTGATGTGAATGGGGCCCACACAGAGGCCATGTGAACAATTATTATTGCCGGCCCTGCTGGAAGGTTATCGCCGCTCTGCTGCAGGCCATAGTTCTTCCAGT